>NZ_PIGC01000009.1:0-217113 GCF_003050065.1 Vibrio sp. 10N.286.51.C3
GATGCGAAAAGCTTAAAGCAGATGCGGGATTCGAGTAATCGAGATGCGAAAAGCTTAAAGCAGATGCGGGATTCGAGTAATCGAGATGCGAAGAGCTTAAAGCAGATGCGGGATTCGAGTAATCGAGATGCGAAAAGCTTAAGAGCAGAAAAGCGAAAGCAGAGCTAGGTTATCCAGCTCTGCTTTTTTTTTGTTTTTCGTATCTCGCATCTCGTTTACGCGCATCTGCCCTTTCCGCTCTTCGTATCCCGCATCCCGCTTACTCTCATCTGCCCTTCAAGCTCTTCGTATCCCGCATCCCGCTTACTCTCATCTGCCCTTCAAGCTCTTCGTATCTCGCATCTCGCTTACTCGCATCTGCCCTTCAAGCTCTTCGCATCCCGCATCTCGTTTACGCGCATCTACCCTTTCCGCTCTTCGTATCTCGCATCTCGTTTACGCGCATCTGCCCTTCAAGCTCTTCGTATCGCGCATCTCGTTTACGCGTATCTTCCTCTTCCGCTCTTCGTATCCCGTATCTCGCTTACTCGCATCTACTCTTAAGCTCTTCGCATCCCGCATCTCGCTTACTCGAATCTGCCCTTCTGCTTTTCCTGACCGCCAGATACAAAAAAGGTCGCTCATGAGCGACCTTTTTCATTGTACTGAGCCATCCAAAACAAGATGGGCACAATCAAATTACTTCACACGACCAACGTATTCGCCAGTACGAGTATCAACTTTAACAACTTCACCGATTGCGATGAATAGAGGTACGCGAACAACCGCGCCAGTTGCTAGAGTTGCAGGCTTACCGCCAGTACCTTGTGTGTCGCCTTTAAGGCCAGGATCGGTTTCTGTTACTGCGATCTCAACAAAGTTTGGTGGAGTTACTGTGATAGGGTTATCATTCCACAACGTTAGAGTACAAACGTCATTTTCAACTAACCATTTTGCAGAGTCAGCAACTGCTTTTACGTCTGCTGCGATTTGCTCAAATGTTTCGTTGTTCATGAAGTGATAGAATTCGCCATCGTTGTATAGGTAACCTAGTTCAACGTCAACAACATCTGCAAGCTCAAAGCTTTCGCCTGATTTGAATGTTTTCTCTAACACTTTGCCTGACAGCAGTTTACGAAGTTTTACACGGTTAAACGCTTGGCCTTTACCTGGCTTAACGTATTCATTGTCGATAATTGAGCAAGGCTCGTTATCTAACATGAATTTTAAACCGCCTTTGAATTCATTGGTGCTTACTGACGCCATGATTTTCTCTTCCACATCTTTGAGTTAATTTCAATGCCGCATATCATAACCCGAAAAGTCGAATCTGTTGAGCAAAACTGGCTCAAACAACTATCGAATGCGATCTCTGACCCGACAAAACTGCTTGAGGCATTGGAAATAGACCCAACACCGTGGCAAGCAGGCTTCGCTGCTCGTGAGCTATTTGCACTTCGGGTACCTCTTAGCTTTGTCGAACGAATGGAAAAAGGCAACCCACACGATCCTTTGCTAAGACAGGTTTTACCGCTAAGTGAAGAGTTTGAGGTGCACCAAGGCTATTCCGCCGATCCACTGGAAGAGCAAGAGAACGCAATCCCGGGCTTACTGCACAAATATAAAAATCGTGCACTGATGATAGTGAAAGGTGGCTGTGCGATTAACTGCCGCTACTGCTTCCGTCGTCACTTCCCTTATCAAGATAACAAGGGCTCAAAGTCTGTTTGGCAAACCAGCCTCGACTATGTGACGGCTCACCCAGAGATCAACGAGTTTATCTTGTCGGGTGGCGATCCACTGATGGCCAAAGACAGCGAACTAGAGTGGCTTATCAATGCTATCGAACAGATCCCACATGTAAAAACCGTTCGAATTCATAGCCGATTACCGGTTGTGATTCCCGCTCGAGTAACGGATGAACTGTGCCAATTGCTAGCTCAAACTCATCTCAATGTGGTCATGGTCAGCCATATTAACCATGCCAATGAAATCAACTTGGAGCTCAAGCAAGCCTTCCATAAGCTTAAGCTAACTGGTGCGACTCTGCTCAACCAAGGCGTGATGCTTAAAGGTGTGAACAACAGCACTAACTCATTGAAAGAATTAAGCGAAAAACTATTCGATGCCGGTGTTTTACCTTACTATATGCATGTGCTTGATAAGGTTCAGGGCGCTGCTCATTTCTATATTTCAGATGAAGAAGCCAAGCACCACTTCAAGGGTTTGATCTCTGAGGTTTCTGGCTACCTAGTACCTAAGTTAACCCGAGAGATTGGCGGACGCAGCAGCAAGACACCACTCGACCTACACATTGAATAACTCTATCTCGAGCAATGGTCGCTTCTTGAGTATCAAGAAGCGACAAAAGAAAAAACTCCCCTAGCTTCACCTTAACAACATCGGCTGCTAGACTTTAAGTCATCTTTATCAATCGTTAAGACAAAAAGTTTTTGTTCGATCGTCCGGTCTATTATTAGCATACTCGGCTCTATTCTAAATTTTTAGGAGGGGTGATATGACACAATTTATAGAACAAACTCTCAACCTTGCCCCCTTTAGCTGGGCAGGTCTTGCAGTATGCATGCTGTGTGGTTCGTTAATCGGCATCGAGCGACAAACACGCGGTAAACCGGTAGGGATCAGGACATCGATTCTGATCATCAGCGGCACCTACTTCTTCCTCACCATGGCGATTAGCCTTTCCCCTAATACGCTCGATCAAGCTCGTGTGCTTGGGCAGATAATTACTGGGGTGGGTTTCCTTGGCGCAGGGGTAATGATGACACTGGATGGCAAGATTCATGGAGTCACGTCAGCCGCGATTATCTGGGTGCTCGCTGCATTAGGTATGATGATCGCACTTGGCCACCTTTCTCAATCAGTCATTATCACGCTAATGGCGCTAGTGATTCTGCTTGGTGTCGACAAGGTGGAAAATAGCTTCCAGAGCCTGCGTCGTGGTGTTCACCAAAAGTGGATGAGAAAAGGTCGCGCGAAAAAGTAACCTCTCTTCTTGAATGAGATTTACTAGACACAATTCCTTAGACAAAAAAGAAGCCTAGTCAAACGACTAGGCTTTAAGCTATTACGAAAGCGCTTAATACACCTGAATACACACCTGGTTCTTGCCCGCAGCCTTTGCCTTATAGAGCTGTTCGTCGCAAGCGCGAATACTCTGGTTTTCCCACAAGTGCCCAACACTGTCGAATTTGTACAAAGAGTAGAGCGTCGCGCCACCAGAGACAGAGATATTTATCTTGTCACCCGTTGGGCATCGATAACTCTGTAGGCTAATGTCGTTTTTGATTCGCTCAAAGATCGATGAAAGCAACTCTGATGATTCACCCGTAATCGCAACAACAAACTCTTCACCACCAAATCGAGCCACGATATCTTGCTGTCTAACGCTGTTCAGCATCAACTGAGCAACATGACAAATCACCTCGTCCCCCACTTTATGACCATATTGATCATTAACGACTTTGAAATCATCGATATCAAACACGCCAACACCAATAATCGGCTCTTCATCTTGCGCCAGTAATCGGGTTTCAAAGCCACGTCGATTCAGCAAGCCCGTTAATGGGTCGCACATTGCTAGGGCATTTAAACGCTGGTGCTCTTGTCTTGTATAGAAACGCCATAGCCATAAAACCGAGAGCAGATACAAAACCAACAGTATCGAAAGCTGAATCTTCTCCATCTCCAATACATGCAGAAAGTGCTCGCTCTTATCTTCTTCAATACTCAGATATAGCTGGGTGTTAATGTCATCAACATACAGAGGCTTAGAATAGGTAAAGTCCATAAAGCCGTATTTGTTTGCGCCTCGCGTACTTGTGACTTTATAGCCATGGGTAGGGTTTGATACTAGGTTAGAGACATAGCCATCGACACCCAATACCCCTTTAAACTCACCATTAACGTAGATCCCTTTGGTTAAGGTCACCACTTTTTGACCTGTCAGATAATCATCGTATTGGCCGGTATACACCACTTGGTCTTTGCCTTGCGATAGGCCAAAGCGAACCGTATTGATCCAATATGGTCGGCTATTTACGACAGAGTCGAACGTATCACCTTTCATATATTGGGCAATATCAGAGGGGGAAGAGATAATAAACTTCTCTTTCGAGATGAAGTAGATCGCTGAGATGGTATCAATGGTATTGGCGAAATAGGCCATGGTAGGCGCAGTAAACAAACGCTTACCCGCTTCGGTATAAAGGTCCGATTTCGGGTTACACATCTCGCGAGGGCCAGAGAACATAAAATCAAAACGAGGGGCATGTTGCTCCTCACTAGTGAAGTAGCACGTCTCACCTTCAATCTTTTTGTCATGCGAGAATACGTAGGTATCCCCATGCAGTGGATAAAGCGCAGTGATGTTGTACTCAAGCGCATTTATGATCTGTGTGAGCTCCGCTAAAGAGCGTGTCACGCCTTGGTTTTCGATTCCATACTGTTTATCTGATTCTTCCGCTGAATCAACGAGCAACAAGCTCAAAACTACTAAAAAACTGGCGGTCAGACTTAAAAAAGCCTTTTTAAAATCGATGGTATGGTGGTTAATCAAAGCATATAAATCATCATTGGGAATTTATCGCACATTGTACTTATAAGTAAAAATACTGCAACAGGAAATATAAAACAATATGCTTATCAGGTGGTTTGAGAAGTTTATCTTGGTTGTGGAATTGAATGTAATAACGCCTAAACAAGGGTTTAGGCGTTGATAGGCTTAGCTTTTAAACGCTAATGCGCTAAATAAAAGCTAATACGCCAACTAAACATCGCTCGCCAATAGTAGAACTAAAGGCTAAACGACCGCTTTATTTAGCAAAGTTGACAATCGGGAAGCACGGGAAGAAACCGTTATCAGCACAGTTGATCAGGCCAACTTGTACACCTTCGATTTTGTTGGTTTTGTTGAAGATACCAACCTGAACCGTCGACACTTCTGAAAGGTTCGCTGCGCCAACATCAACCATAGTGTTACCTTCTGAGTAGTTGACGAAACTCACGTTCGCGCCTTTTACATCATTGGTAATGTTCACTGCACCAAGGTTAACACCCGTTGTTTTACCTGTGTTCCAGTTGAAGAAACCAAGTGAAGCACCAGTCATTTCTTGATTCACTTTTGATGCACCGAAGATACCCAGGTTCACACCTGTTGTTGTTTGCGTCTCAGACATACCAACGACCGCAAGATCAACACCTTTAAGGTCGTTTACTTGTCCGTGAAGCAGAGCTAAACGTACACCGCCAACCGCATCTGAATCAGGTGCGTTGAAGCCGTTGATCGTTGAAAACATAACAGGCGAAGAAGCGAATGCCGCTGGTGCCATTACTGCTGCCGACACAGCAAGTACTGAAAGTAGTTTTTTCATTGGGGAGTCTCCACTGACTTATTGTTGACTTGATTAATCCATTTTCAATCAAGCATTTATTATCCTTTATTCAACAGCTATCCATGTTAGACCAATGTCATAACTGTACTGTTGAATATAAGACGGTAAATCAAAAAGAGCAATGATTAAGAGCAGATGCGGGATGCGAGTAAACGAGATGCGAAAAGCAAAGAGCAGATGTGGGATTCGAGTGAACGAGATGAGAAAAGAATAAGAGCGGATGAGAGATACGAGTAGCGAGATGCGAAAAGAATAAGAGCAAAGATAAAAGCAGATGCGGGATACGAGTAAACGAGATTCGAAAAGCAAAGAGCAGAGATAAGAGCAGATGCGGGATACGGGTGACGAGGTGCGAATGCGAATGCGAATGCGAATGCGAGGTGCTGATAAATGAGTTTCGAAGAGATAAGAATAGAGAAAGAGAATAATCGCCTTCTTTTTTTCATTGTTCTAGCTATTTAATTAAGGCGCTTAATATATGAAGTGCCTCTAATGTAAACCGATGGTTTTTTCGAATCAAAGTCACTAACATTTCAAGCAAACTAGAAAAGAGCTACTAGAGAAAATTTATAAAAAAACCCATCTAAATACATACTCTGAGATGGGTTTTCGATTTTTTATATAGATATAGCCTCGTTCATGAACGACTACATTTTAACCACTAATCTCAATCTTTTTTTCTTTAAAGACGCTAAATACACAGCTTACTTTTTTACAGCGTGAAACTAAACGCCCTTCAATATACCTATAACTCAAGTATGAAAGAAGCAAGGTCAATACTGTATAAGTAAAAAACAATATTAGATCATTGTTATGGTAGTCTTTAATATCAAAAATATAACTGCAAATTGGAACAGATATTGCTGCATGGATTAAATATGTAGAGTAGGAATAATCACCTAACTTCTTAAGCGGAAAAAAAGCATAGCTATCAAACACTTTCTCGTTACACATGAGAAGCGCCATAACCAATAAAACAATAGCAGTTATTTTATATGGTTGAGCACCACCATAGATAAAGAAACCACAAGAGAAAGATAACAAAAGCAATGAGATAAGATTATTAGTCTTGAATAACCCTTTGGTATACCCTAGCCCAATAACAATCCCCCAAGCAAACTCTCCAATGTACTTTGACTCAAAGAAGAAACTAAAGCTGTCGAATGGCCATAATTGACGAGGAAACAACAACAAAAGAACGACAGGCATAAACCAATACTTCTTAAAAATTAGTATACTAGACATGCATATTATGTAGAATGACACTTCAAATAACAAAGTCCAACCAACTGTTAAATATGGATAAGCTCCTAGAGAGGGGGATGGGTTTTCATGGTGTATGAACAGTAATGACTTTATCAGCGATGACACAGTCCATTCTGAAGTTATAGCATCTGGTATAAAAAATGAAAGAATAACCATTACTAATGTATAGAACCAGTAGGGTGGAACCACTCGTAATAACCTATTTATTATAAACTTTTTCGCATTTAGCATTCGCTGTGCGCTTAGAAATATAATAAAACCACTGATAACAAAGAATATATCAACTCCAAGCTTTCCATAATGCATAAGGAAATAGCCTACACTTTCTCCAAATATACTTTTCGACATATCCCAAGAAAAAAACACTTGACTATAGTGATGATAAACAACAAGCCAAGCTGCTACCCCCCTTAAGATCTGAAGTGATAATATTTGTTGGTTTTTCTTATCCAAAGCCGATCCCCCTGACACATTACTATGGGAAGTAAAAAGGTTAATCATACCCTAAACTAAGAAGCTGTAAATGAAATCTATACTTCGTTTTGCCCCTCATCTTTTCCTGATCGATAAATACTTGAAAAACAAACACGACTCTCGCCCTTTGAATTTACAATAACAATTCCTTCTTCTTACCTTCAAGTAACACCTAGAAATCAAAACTAGCAACCGCACCAGCCATGATAAACATCAATTGACCTGTCGATGATTATTTATGGGTACTAAGGCTTAATACCGCCGGTGATACTCCTTTTTTATTCCAAATAATCAACACCTTCCAACAGATGTTTTGTGCTTCTTCCCAACAGACAACGCTTGGTTGCTACTATTACCCCTCCCAACACAATCCAGCCTTGTAATAAACTGTAGCCCCTTTGCCTTTGCTCTTAACTCTTTTATATGAACACCTTGTCACATACTTTAAAGACAAAACATAACTCCGGAAACCTTTTAAAATAAAAAGAATAGAGTTGCCATTAAAAAAGGGATGCCAGAATCTTCAAACCGGCATCCCTCAACGTCTACATTCGCGCCCACGTGAAATTAAGTCATTGTTTATTAATAACTTAATTATCTTTAGTGGTTTACATCATACCGCCCATGCCACCCATACCGCCCATGCCGCCCATATCAGGCATTGCAGGAGCTGAATCTTGAGGCTTGTCTGTCACCATCGCTTCTGTTGTGATCATAAGACCAGCAACTGATGCTGCGAACTGAAGTGCAGAACGAGTCACCTTAGTTGGATCTAGGATACCCATAGCAATCATGTCGCCGTATTCACCCGTAGCCGCGTTGTAACCGTAGTTACCTTCGCCAGCACGAACGTTGTTAGCAACCACTGATTCTTCATCACCCGCGTTCTTAGTGATTTGACGAATCGGTGCTTCCATTGCACGTAGTGCAACACGGATACCTACGTTTTGCTCTTCGTTGTCACCTTCAAGGTTAGCAACTTTAGATGCAGCGCGGATAAGTGCAACACCACCACCAGCAACCACACCTTCTTCAACTGCAGCGCGAGTTGCGTGAAGTGCATCTTCTACGCGGTCTTTCTTCTCTTTCATCTCAACTTCAGTCGCAGCGCCAACTTTGATTACTGCAACACCGCCAGCTAGTTTCGCTACGCGCTCTTGAAGCTTCTCTTTGTCGTAATCTGACGTTGCATCTTCGATTTGTTGACGGATTTGAGAAACGCGACCTTGGATCATCACTTCATCACCCGCGCCATCAATGATGGTTGAGTTTTCTTTAGTGATAGTAATACGCTTAGCTTGACCTAGGTCTTCTAGCGTTACTTTCTCAAGGTCTAGACCGATCTCTTCAGAGATAACCGTGCCGCCCGTTAGGATAGCGATGTCTTGAAGCATAGACTTACGACGGTCACCGAAACCAGGTGCTTTAACAGCAGCCACTTTAACGATGCCACGCATGTTGTTCACAACGAGAGTTGCAAGCGCTTCGCCTTCTACATCTTCAGCGATGATAAGAAGTGGACGAGATGCCTTAGCTACTGCTTCTAGAGTCGGAAGAAGTTCACGGATGTTCGAAACTTTCTTGTCGATAAGCAGAATGAATGGGCTTTCTAGATCAACAGAACCCGCTTCTTGGTTATTGATGAAGTAAGGAGATAGGTAACCGCGATCGAACTGCATACCTTCAACTACGTCTAGCTCGTCTTGTAGAGCCTGGCCTTCTTCAACTGTGATTACGCCATCACGGCCTACTTTTTCCATCGCTTCAGCAATGATGTTACCTACTGTCGAATCCGAGTTCGCAGAGATAGTACCTACTTGAGCGATAGCTTTAGTATCAGAACATGGAACAGAAAGGCCTTTAAGCTCTTCAACTGCTGCGATAACCGCTTTGTCGATGCCGCGCTTAAGATCCATTGGGTTCATGCCAGCAGCAACGGCTTTTAGGCCTTCAGTGATGATTGCTTGTGCAAGAACTGTCGCCGTTGTTGTACCGTCGCCCGCTGCGTCATTCGCTTGCGAAGCCACTTCTTTCACCATTTGTGCGCCCATGTTTTGGAACTTGTCTTCAAGTTCGATTTCACGTGCAACAGAAACACCATCTTTAGTGATCGTTGGTGCGCCAAATGATTTGTCTAGAACAACGTTACGGCCTTTAGGACCTAGCGTTACTTTTACCGCGTCAGCCAGAACGTTTACACCTTCTAGCATTTTAATACGTGCGTCGTTACCAAATTTAACGTCTTTAGCAGCCATCTTTATTTCCTTTAAATTCTTTATTCAGTCAGTTCAGTTTTATGGGTCGGATTACTCAACGATCGCCATGATGTCGTTTTCAGACATGATCAGAACTTCTTTGCCGTCGATTTTTTCAGATTTAGTGCCGTAGCCTTCAGCGAAGATAACAGTGTCGCCAACTTTAACGTCCAATGGTTGTACTGAACCGTTTTCTAGAATGCGGCCTTTGCCAACAGCTAGAATTACACCGCGAGTTGATTTTTCAGCGGCAGAACCAGTTAGAACGATGCCACCAGCAGATTTAGATTCAACTTCTTGGCGCTCAACGATAACTCGGTCGTGTAGAGGACGGATATTCATCGGTCAGATCTCCTGATAATTTCCATTTAATTTGATAGTTGCCACGATTGGCATGGGGTTAAAGAGTATGTTGGGGCGATGTGGAAGAACCCAAGGGGGGAGGTGGACTTTTTGTGAGGAAACTCAAACAACAAGGAGTGAGAAAAGAAAAATGGCCAGTGATAACACTAGCCATTAGAAACTTAGTCTTCTTTTCTAAACACAAAACGTATTAGAACGATCGCAACCCCAAACATACCACCTAACAATGTTCCAAATATAACTATCAAAGCACGTTTAGGTTTATCACGAGTTATCGGTTTTTCAACATTATCTAAGTAACGGAACGTTTGAAACTCAGCATTTCGATCAATTTCAAGATTCTTCAACATATCCAGTTTTGCATTTATTTGTTGAAGACGAGGCTCAATAACACTTAAATTTTTAACTGACTCTAGGGCTTTAACTTTTGCATCTAAGCCCTTAGCACCTAAATCGATGCTAAATAATTCACTCTCATTGCCTGTTTGAATTGGTCTATCGACTCCTGCAGACTTGGCAATTTGGGCTGCATATTTTGTTCGCTCAGTTTCAACTAACAACTTAGTACTTGCCTGGCTTTCTAAAATTCTTTTTTGTTGGATCAGCTCATTATGCTTGCTATTCACTATAGCGCGTAAGTTATTAAATGCATCTTCACGAGCTTTTAACTCTGTAGTCAAAATGTAAGCTGTTAACAAGTCGAAACTACTTTCCTTAGTCGTTGTTTGAAAACTAATAGTATATGGTGAATTAAGATCCTTTTTATCGACTTTAGAAGCGGAAATACTATCAAACCATTTTGCATATAAGATTCTAACCTCATCCGGTGTCATATCAGAACTGTCAACAAGCATAGAGTTTTTAAACTCTTGAAACGCAGCACTATTACCTAAGAAATCTCTCTTATTATCCGCTGAGTTAAAGGTATTCATAAAGCGCTGAAACAATACCTTAGGATCAACCAAACCATCCAGTTCTCTACTGACAAGGACGGTGCCATCTTCTTGATAGATATCGAAAATAGGTTGAAACTGCTTCACTTGTTGTTGATATGCAGCTAGGTTTTGGGGTTGACCCTTGGTGATCTTTGCATTGGAAGACCACAACTCTTGAGCTAACAAAGCAAAACCAATACTACTAGCAGTAAATAAAGCAGTAACCAATATGACCATTAACTTGCCGTCCCACAAGGCCTTAAAAAGCTCTAACAAATCAATCTTATCGCCCGTTGTATCCAACGATGGGTCTTGCAGGGAGTGTGGCTGTGTATGCTGCTTCACTATAAATCTCTCAAAACATCTGAATTAATAACGGCAGAATGCTATCACACCGTATGCTGTTAGTATTGTGTGATTTGTAAACTTTATGAAAGCGATCTTCAGACTACTCACAATTCACTGTATCCTAGCCATATTCTAGTTCAATCGGCGTTTTACATGCAAGATAAGCACGGGCTATTAACTGCTCCTATTGAGAGTACATTGCGTACCATGACCATACCGACCATATTCGGTATGGTGGCGATCTTGATGTTTAACTTAGTCGATACCTTCTTTATCTCATTACTGGGTACCCAAGCCCTTGCTGCGGTGAGCTTCACCTTCCCTGTCACCTTTGCCATCAACTGCATCACCATGGGGCTTGGCATCGGCCTTTCGACGTGTATTGGAAGGTTACTTGGCCAAGGTTGCGCACAAAATGCCGCTCGCTTTACTTGCCACGGTTTACTGCTTGCGGTGTTGCTTGTTGGCTTTGCATCAACACTGGGCTTAGTAACACTAGAGCCTATGTTTACTCTGTTGGGGGCAGAACCTGAGTTACTGCCACTGATATCCGAATACATGTCAGTCTGGTATTTAGCGATACCGCTACTTGTTATTCCAATGGCAGGTAATAGCGCAATACGAGCCAGTGGTGATACCAAAACACCGGCCAAAATCATGATGTTGGCAGGCCTGATTAACGGCATTCTCGATCCTCTATTAATCTTTGGTTACGGCCCTTTCCCAGAGCTAGGAATTCAAGGCGCAGCCATTGCTAGCGGATTCAGTTGGTTTGGTGCTTTATGTGGCTCACTGTATGTATTAACCATACGAGAAAAGCTACTTGCTCCGCCTAAGCTAAAAAACATCATCGATGACTGGAAACAGATCTTAACCATTGGCACACCCGCCGCGCTTTCCAATGCCCTTAACCCACTTGCTGGCGCCATTATCATGATGATGTTAGCCAAACAAGGGACAGAAGCTGTAGCGGCTTATGGCGCTGCCCAGCGTATTGAATCGATTCTTATCATTGTGTTGATGTCTCTGACTTCGGCTCTTACGCCTTTCATGGCGCAAAACTTTGGCGCTAATAATCCACAACGTAGTTTCAAAGCTCTGTTCTTAAGCATGCGCTTCGCCGTGATGTTCCAAGGTTTGATTTTCTTAATGATGGTGCCATTGAGCATCCCTTTGGCCGCCCTGTTCTCTCAAGAAGAATCTGTACGAGGCATCCTGTGGCATTACCTGTTAGTTGTCCCGTTTAGCTATGGCTTCCAAGGAATTATCATGATGCTGATTAGTGCAATGAATGCCATGCATCAACCTCTCAAAGCCTTTCAATGGAGCTTCATGCGTTTGTTTGTATTCACATTGCCATTCGCTTGGATAGGCAGCCAAATTGATGGTGTCGAAGGGCTGTTTATTGGCTTAGCCTTGGGGAACATCATGGGTGGTATTTCATGCTATTGTTTTGCACTTCGTGTGAGGGGGAAAGCAGATACGGGATGCGAGTAATCGAGATGCGAAAAGATGTAAGAGCTTAAGAGCAGATACGAGATGCGAGTAACCGGGATGCGAAAAGATGTAAGAGCAGATGCGAGATGCGAGTAATCGAGATGCGAAAAGATGTAAGAGCAGATGCGAGATTCGGGTAGCGAGATGCGAAAAGATATAAGAGCAGGTGAGAGATTCGGGTATCGAGATGCGAAAAGATGTAAGAGCAGATGCGAGATTCGGGTATCGAGATGCGAAAAGATGTAAGAGCAGGTGAGAGATTCGGGTATCGAGATGCGAAAAGATGTAAGAGCAGGTGAGAGATTCGGGTAGCGAGATGCGAAAGGCAAAGAGCTGAGATAAAAGCAGATGTAGGATTCGAGTGAACGAGATGAGAAAAGCAAAGGAAGTTATTGTTCTAGTGACTTGATTAAAGCTCCTAACATGCGTGAGATTTGAAATGCTTCCGATTGCCATTGCTCACCAACGCTCTTGGAAATGAACCCAACTTCAGAGCCTATGTCAGCTTGAGTTGCAAATTCACCTATAGACCCCTTAGCGATTGCAAAGAAGTGCTTACGCTCTTTCAGAGATTTCCGCTCACAGCCTTCTGCGATATTGCTAGGTACAGATAAAGCACTACGAGTAATCTGATCTTTAAAACCAAAATCTCTACACATAGACATTCCCCGATAAACATTTATCGATAACTGCGGGCTTCGTTGCCAAACATCAAGTTTTCTATAAAGCACAATTTCTACCTAAAGACCGAAAACCTAATCATCTCAAAAGAACATCGTAGAAAAGTATTAATAAAGAACCAAAGTTCGAGACTTCTATCCTTTCATCTTTTCTAATCTCATATCTGCTCTAACCTTCTAAATCTTTTCGCATCCCGATTACCCGTATCTCGTATCTGCCCTTAAAGCTCTTCGTATCCCGTTTACTCGCATCCCGAATCTGCTCTTAAAGCTCTTCGAATCCCGTTTACTCGTATCTCGCATCTGCCCTTAAAGCTCTTCGAATCCCGTTTACGCGCATCCCGTATCTGCCCTTAAAGCTCTTCGTATCCCGTTTACCCGCATCCCGAATCTGCTCTTAAGCTCTTCGAATCCCGTTTACTCGTATCTCGCATCCGCTCTTAAGCTCTTCGTATCCCGTTTACTCGCATCCCGCATCCGCTCTTAAGCTCTTCGCATCTCGTTTACCCGTATCACGCATCCAGCCCTTAAGCTCTTCGAATCCCGTTTACTCGCATCCCGTATCCGCTCTTAAGCTCTTCGTATCCCGTTTACTCGCATCCCGAATCTGCTCTTAAGCTCTTCGAATCCCGTTTACTCGCATCCCGTATCCGCTCTTAAGCTCTTCGTATCCCGTTTACCCGTATCTCGCATCTGCTCTTAAAGCTCTTCGCTACTCGTTTACCCGTATCCCGAATCTGCTCTTAAGCTCTTCGAATCCCGATTACCCGTATCACGCATCCGCTCTTAAGCTCTTCGAATCCCGTTTACTCGTATCTCGCATCTATTCCTCAAACTCCAGATACAAAAAAACGGCCACACTCACGCGCAGCCGTTCTAGTATTCGATGAAAGTTAAAACTATTTAACGATCACGTCACCTGACATCTCAGCCGGAATTGCGATATCAGACAGAGAAAGCATCGTTGGTGCTAGGTCAGACAGTTTACCGCCTTCTTTGAACTCAACGTCTTTGCTGCCCACGTAGATAAGTGGCACTGGTAGGTTAGTGTGCGCAGTGTGGATGCCGCCCGTTTCTGGGTTTACCATCATTTCCGCGTTACCGTGGTCAGCAGTGATAAGCAGTTGGCCGTCAGCTTCTTTGATTGCTTCAACCACTTTGCCAAGACATTCGTCTAGTGACTCTACGGCTTTAACCGCTGCATCGTAAACGCCAGTGTGGCCAACCATGTCACAGTTAGGGAAGTTACAAACGATAGCGTCGTATTTGCCGCCTTTGATTGCAGCAACTAACTTTTCAGTAAGCTCTGGTGCGCTCATTTCTGGTTGTAGGTCGTACGTTGCTACTTTTGGAGAAGCAACAAGCTGACGCTCTTCGCCTTCAAACTCGTCTTCTTTACCGCCGTTGAAGAAGAACGTCACGTGCGCGTATTTCTCTGTTTCAGAGATACGTAGCTGCGTTTTGCCTTCTTTCGATAGCCACTCACCGTAGGTGTTCTCTAGAGAAGCCGGTGGGAATGCACATAGAAGTGGGATGTCTGCAGCGTATTGAGTTAGCATCACGAAATCGATCGCTGGGAATACGTTACGAGCAAAGCCGTCGAAATCAGGAACGAATGCACGTGTGATTTCACGCGCACGGTCAGCACGGTAGTTCATGAAGATAACCGCATCGCCATCAACGATAGCGGCAGACTCTTCGCCTTCCGCTTTGATTTCAGTCGCTTTCACGAACTCATCGTTTTCATCACGAGCGTAAGCCGCTTCTAGGCCAGCTACTGCAGTGTCGAATGTGAACTCAGCTTTTGCTTGAGTCAGTAGGTCGTAAGACTCTTGAACGCGATCCCAGTTGTTATCACGGTCCATTGCGTAGTAACGACCAATAAGCGAAGCCACACGGCCTTTGCCCAGTTTAGCGAACAACTCTTGGAAGCGAGCTAATGTGTTTTCTGCACTACGTGGCGGTGTATCACGACCGTCTAGGAAAGCGTGTAGGTAGATTTTCTCTGCGCCACGCTCTGCTGCCATTTCAACAGCCGCGTAGATGTGATCTTCATGAGAGTGAACGCCACCTGGAGACATAAGGCCCATGATGTGAACCGCTTTATCAGCTTTCACCGCTTTATCGATAGCATTCACTAGCGTTTCAGTTTGGCCGAACTCGCCGTCTGAAATTGACTTAGTGATACGAGTCAGATCTTGATATACCACGCGACCCGCACCAATATTGGTGTGACCCACTTCAGAGTTACCCATTTGGCCATCTGGTAGGCCTACATCTAAGCCAGAAGCCGAGATTAGCGTGTTAGGTTGGTTAGCAATAAGACCGTCTAATACTGGTGTTTTAGCGTTCGCGATAGCGTTGTCTTGGTTGTCTTCACGGTAACCGTAACCGTCAAGGATCACTAGAGCCATTGGCTTCTTAGCTGACATAGGACTGACCTCGTTCAATTCAAAATAAATCGGTATAAAAACAAATTAGCGTAATTTTACTACAGTTTACAGTCAAAACTGTAGTGGAAGATCAAGAAAGGGCGCAGGTAGGATGATCGAATGTGAAAAAAAGCGTCATTTGATGAACAACTTTTCGCAGACATTATCTGTCTACTGTTTCCTTGAAAATAAAGTTCTACCCATCAGCGTGGCACACAACGCACGTTAAGCCGTGCGATGTTTTTTGTACACCAAAGATACCATCAACCATACGCCCCCCCCTCCAGTCCTGTAAGGTTAGCAAGCCAACGTAAAAAGAAGATAACCAACTAGGCTGAGTACAACAAAGCTCTTTGCAATCGTGGTTCAGTTGCGTTCTGGATAGACGATTAAACCGTAGATGCATGGCGATACAAAACCTATCATGGCTGCGTGGTAGAGGCTTCCGAGACTCTGATACAACGATTGAAACTGCGTTGATAATTAAGGGAGTTTCTCCCTGCCATTACGTGATCCTCAAGGCTTTACAGACTCCATTTTTGAGCTATTGGATCTATATCTGACGTCTCCTAACTACACCTGCATTAGTAAACGACCGAAGACGATTTAGGTCAAATGTCGCAATAAATCTAGAGGGATTATTCGCCATATAGCCATTGATTCGACTAGCCTTAAAGTCTTTGGTGGGAGTGAGTGAAAAAGTATGGTATAGAAAAACGTAGAACATGGCGCAAAGTGCACTTAGCTGAACATGTGGAGACTCACGAAGCTATTAGCGCGGAAGTCACCTTGTAAGTGTTGGCGATAGTAAAGTGCTACCGACGTTACTCAACCAACAACGCAGAAAGGTCACCGCTGAGTAGCCAATGGGGCATATCACATAAAAAAAGCCAAGAGGCTCTGAGACAAAAAGGCTGTACGACGTTGATAGCACCTCGAAAAAATACAGCACTTTGGGAAGACTGCCATCCCAAAAACGAAGCAGTAATAACTATAAAAAAGGGATAACTGCGGAGTGGAAAGCCAAGTCTGGCTACCACTATCGCTCAATATCTGAGACGGCAATGTCCGATATAAAGGACTAACAAACGGCAAATTGAGTTTGAGCTCCTCAAGCGCTCAAGTGGGCGAAATCATGGAGAATGTCAAAGCAATAAACAAAGTCATAGGACTAGGCATGCTTGTTAGAAGCTAACGGCTAGTCGTATATGGTGTCGTTCATCTTCAAGTTGATTTGATCACAACGCCTAACAAAGCTACCTATAAACTCTAATACGCATTTTTATCTAAAAAGCCTTTAAATATTGTCAAAAATACAATTTTAGCATCCAACAGAATAGACCAGTTTTGTATATAATCGAGATCAAACTCAACTCGCTTTTCCATTTTGTCTAAGGTATCAGTTTCTCCCCGCCAACCGTTAATTTGTGCCCACCCTGTTATACCCGGTTTAACCAAGTGTCTTAACATATAACCATTAATTAGTTTTCGATATTCTTCATTGTGTGCAACCGCATGGGGACGAGGACCAACAATGGACATGCTTCCTTGGATAACATTTATAAACTGTGGTAATTCATCTAAAGAGGTACGACGCAAAAAACCACCGATCGACGTAAGTCTACTATCACCTTTCTTTGCCTGAGTAACTATATTGGAATTTTCCATAACATCCATGGTACGAAACTTCCAAACATTTATGGCAATACCATCAATACCGTAACGATGCTGCTTAAATAGAGCAGGACCTCGGGATGTCAATTTGACAGCAAAACCAATTACGATCATAGGTAACAAAATAATAGTTAAAATAATACTTCCTACTAATAAATCAAAAAACCTCTTAAGAATACGATTAGAGCTATCCATTGGTGAAGAATAGATGCTAATTATAGGTAGACCAGCTAAATTATCACTTCTAGAATTTAATAACTCAAAAGTAAATATATCCGGTAAATAAAATACCGAACAAGTAGTATCTGATAACTCATTAACTATATCAGAGATATGGGATTGCTTAGAAACGGGAAGGGCTATATATACTTTTTCAAATTTACCAGATTGAGCATCTAATATTAAATCAGATAAGTCGCCTTTCATCATGTCTAAAGAAACACCTTCACTCTGGCAAAATCCTGGCAGGTCGTAAAACCCAAAAACTTGAAGTCCCATCCAAGGAGACGAGGAAATTCTTGTTGATAGTTCTTGCCCTAGCCTTCCATAGCCTACAATTGCTACTTTTTGTGTGCTAAATCCACGACTACGAATATAATGAAGTAGCGATTTAAGAATTCTGCGATAAGAAATCAAAAGAAACCATGTAGAAAGAAACCAATAGAACTGATGTGCAGACGAAGTGAAAATATCAAGGTTAACAAATGATTCAAAGCTGATAACAGTCAAGAATGAAAAAAACCAAATAATACTCAACTTTCGAAATTCTATTCTAAAAGGTGTTGTTCGCCAAGATACATAAAAATTTTGAAACTCACAGATTGCATAGAATACCAACATTGAACTGAATGCTGCCAAATAGCTTTCTGCTTTTCCTAATTCCGTAAAATAACTAGAGACTAAGATTGAACTGAAAAAAATTATAATTAAGTCGGAAAACCTTGTAAACATAACTACTGAGGACTGACGAGTCTGCAAGACTCCTTTCTGATATTTCATTAATGGGCTACCTAATTTTATTAAACCTTGCTTTAAAGCATAGTAATATAAACATACTATTAGTTACGAAATACCGTTTTGCCATCCGCTTAGGTTCTTGTAACACTCTATACAACCACTCTAATCCAGATTTTTGCATCCAAACAGGTGCTCGATTAACTTTACCAGCTATAACATCAAACGTGCCCCCAACTCCCATAACGAAATCAACATTCAGCTGACCTTTCCACTTATTTATAAAGTTCTCTTTTTTAGGCGACGTTATTGCAACAAATAGCAGCCTTGCCCCCGAGTTTCGTATATCTTCCACAACAGGTTTTTCGTCTTCCCCAAAATACCCATGATTGAATCCAGCAACGATCAAGTCAGGGTGACGAGATTGCTCGATTTCAACAACACTTCGAACAATATTATCAGAAGCACCTAGGAAATAAACAGGCCAGCTATTATCTGCGGCTAAAGATATAAGCTCAGAGTATAAATCTATACCCGCAACTCTTTCAGGAATGTTGCACCCTAGCAATCTCCCTCCCCAAACAACGCCCATACCATCAATATTAACAACGTCACAAGATGTAACAGATTCTTTAAGTCTTTGATCACTCTGCATATTTACTATCTTCGCAACATTAACCACACAATGCTGTGTAAAAATGGAGTTATTAATTCGATGAGTTATTACATCTAGCGTTTCCTTCATCGTGGAGTTATTTACTTCACATTCAAAAACAGTACAATTTGATAATTTCATTTGACCACTTACATTATTATTTTAAAATAAAAGACACTTTATTTTTAAAGCGAGCTAAACCAAATTCTTTACTAATAACATCTCTACGCTTCAATCCATTGCGTTTATCATGAAGTTTACTAATTAATGTTTTCGATAGAATAAGAGCATGATTAAATGAAGAGAAATCAGAATTATCATACGGTATACATAATGAATCCTGCCTACAAACTTCATTTAGTGCTGCAATATTGTTAAAAATTACAATTTTATTTTTATACCTAGATTCTATCGCTACTAAACCAAACCCTTCTTCTAATGAAGGGATAATAACAATTGGTACAAGTTTGATGGCAGAAAACGGATCTTCTTTATACCCGAAGAAAACAAGCTCAACATAATTTAGTTCAACTTTCATTTGTTCTAATTCACTTTCTAGACTTCCCTTACCTACAACATATAACGTTGAAGTTAGACTATTAATTCTTCCATGAAGTTCTAACAACTTAACTAAATCTAATATCCCCTTCCATGGTTCTAAGCTTCCTATATATGCATACTCTCTTTTACCAAAATCATACTTAATAGAATCAATATCTCTACTCAAAGATAGTATGGGGTTAGATACAACGTCTATAATATCACTTCGAACATTACATCCTATCAAATAATCTTTAGTGCTATTTGATACACATATATAACGTTTAAAACTTAGAAAACCAAATAAAAACTTAAAGCTCCTATATTGGGCATGACAATAAAATATACAATTTATATTTTTAATTTTAAAGTATGGTAATAATATAAAAAAACATCGGCTATGCATAATTATTTTTGGGTCTTTACATCTAGATATTATCCAAATCAAGTCAATTATCCAGCTAAATTTAAATTTAAATTTAGTGAACCATATATCTGATGGGCTGTTTTTATCAAGAACAATAGAATTGGGGATATTACCAAGTTCATTGACTATTTTTTGGGCTCCACCTCGAGTAATATTTGAATCGTTAATTAAATGAATATTCATGTATTAACCCTTAACAATTCTAGTACGGATAATGAAGTAATAAGGCATATAAATCCAAAATTTTAAAGTAGGATAGAAAAGTAAGCATACAAAGAATAATATAACACCTCCCTTTAGGTGAATATCATCATTGCTAGCCCTACAATAAACAATAATTAGGTCTATAATTAGCAGAACAACACCAAATATACCAAATTCAAAAAGCATAACAGGAGCTTCACTTCCGTCCCTTGCTGAAGGCTTCTCTTCAAATACAAGTACAGACAAACGATTCTCTATCGCTTTAGTCCCCCAACTTCCGAGTCCGTAACCGAAAACAAGATTTATAGGTTCACTAGCTCTCAAGTGTTCGACTACTCTTTCAAAAGGTATCAGCCTAGAAGTATGGTTTAACATTTCACTTGGCTGCTTTTGGTTAATAATCATTCTGAAATAAAAAACTAATGACAGTAAAAAAGTCAAAAAAACAACACCGAAAATTGCTTTGATAGGGTTTCTTATAATTACGGGCACTGTATATATAATCATAAAAATACCCATAGTTGTTAATGACCCATTCAAAATTAAAACTAGCGCAGAAAACAAGGCCAAATATTTATTATTCTTTGTGAAAGTAACTATATCTCTACCAATGAGAAGTAACGAGTTAAAAATAAAAGAGATAGCAAACCAATTAGGCTCAACAAAAAAACCACGCAATCGATGAGATACGGAAGAACCTTTACTATAATGCTCGGCATCTATAAAACTAATTTGATAGCCTGTTATCTTATATAATGAATACTGAAACAGGCCGGTAACTATCATAAAAATCTGAAAATAATAAAATGCTTGATGTGTGAATTTCCTCTCCATTGAATAACAGGTAAAATAAATAAACAATGACAATAATACATATATCAGAATTGATTTATAACCGCTCTCAAAAAAAATAAAGCCAGATATTATAATATATATTGTAACTATGAAATAAAATTTATCGCGTCCTACAAAACAACAAGCCTTTTGAGGTGAAGAAAGTAAAACAACCCCACCCAAAACAATCAGCAAAAAAACCCCTAAGTGAATTTGAAAGCCAAAGTCAATTTTCAAAGCTGAATCGAATGCAAAAAGCCAATATATTATAGAAAATAATATTGTTTTTTTTACAACCAAAATATTAACCTTTTATAGTACCCGGAACCGATACGGAGGAAGAAAAAAGCTAACCATTTAATGCTGAACGTAAAAATTCTTTCGACTTTTCAACAAGTAAATCTAGCTTTGGTGTAACGATGTTGTAATCAATCTCAGTTTCACAAAGACCTTTCATCTCGGTAATATCATTCATCTTCCTTTCAACAATATCTAAACTCTTTAATAAGGTTAGTTGACGACTATTTAAATTTTCATTTAGATTAGGGACAAATATAAACTGCTTTTTAAAATTAACTGAAAATGCTGTTCCATGAAACGAGTTTGTTACAACAAATTTGGCTTTAGACAAAAACGCAACCCAATCTTGTGGACCTAGATTTAAGATATTCTCATCAGCAGAACTAATTGATTTAGCCCCTAAGTGAATTACTTTCATTTTTGTATGTTGTTTAAGTTCCTTAATACTTTGATCAAAATATTCTAATGTATCATTTGATCCAACGACATAAGTTACAATAAATTCGCCTTCAGGTACTAAATCAAAACGAGATACGCTACTATAATCGTTGACAATCAAGGATGGGTCTAAAACCACTTCAACATATTTATTATTAGTCATTTCTATTAGGTCTTTTTGAAGCGTATCTTCTCTTACTCCCAAAGCGTCAAATTTTTCAAATGAATTATTACCCAAACTTAGATCATTACTAATTCGACTGGAACCCGCACTTGCTGCAAAAGAAATTCGCTTAGAATTAACATCAGAAAATTCTAACAAAAATGATTTATCTACCTTTCCTTTTGTTAAATTTTTATTCCAAATTTGATCACTACCACATATAAATGCATCAACTCCATCAACATTCTTCAATTGATTATAAGAGAAATACTTTTCTTTTGTTATAGGTAAATGTTGTTTTCTAAAATCATAAAAATGTTTAATCTTCTTCAACTTATCTGCTGTTTTTTTAATTCCTTTACATGGTCTATAGGTTTGAAATAAAAAGTATGATGGTAAGTAGTTTAAAACTTTAGCATCGTGACCTTCATCGTTGAGAAATTTAACTAAAGCATAAGCTTGTAAAACAGCACCGTAATTAAGTACATGGTGGAATGTCATCGTTCTGATTTTTTTCATTATATTAACCTAAATGATTACAACTTCTGGTTCAATTTTAATATTATATTTTTCTTCGACTCGATTGATAAGGTCTTGAGAATAAGAAAAAATTTCAGATCCATCCACAAGCTTATTGTTAATCAAGATAATAGGGCGACGGCGGTCAACACAAACAGCCGAAATATAATCATCTTCATTTATACAGTCCCTAATCAAGTCTCCTGCAGAAACCTTTACAAAACCTTCATTATAATAAAAGGTGGTAATTTTCGAGTTTTTCTTTTTCAATATGTCAAATTGTTGATTGGTTATAATTGGACTTTTAAAGAAACAACCTACATTTGGCTTTATTACTGGATCAGGCATTGCTCGTGTACGAATAAATACTACAATTTTTCTTTTAAATTTGGCAGGAAGGATAAATGAAGAAAGTAAATTTCTTAGGTAATCAAAATGCAGTTTTAGTTTCCATTTAGTATTGCTCCCAATACTTACACTTTTTAAACAAACCTTACTAAACAAAAATAGCTCTTTAAAGTAGGTTAATGGTGATACCTTTTTATTGTTATCCTCTTCATACTTCAAAAAATTAGATTTGTATAATTTATAAGTTACAGATATGACCACGTGGCTTGTCTTTACTTTAAATATGCTATCTCTGTAAGAGAACTCACACTGTCTATTATTCAAAGTAACAAACATTTTATTATCTAAATCATAACACTCTACTTCATAAATTAAATTTGAAACTTCTACACCATAAGCTCCAATATTTTGTACAGGTGAAGCCCCTACACTCCCTGGGATAAGAGATAAATTTTCAAGTCCAACAAAACCTTGCTCTAGTGACTTTTCGACTAATTTATCCCAACTCAAACCAGCATAAGCCTTAAGGTGTACTGTTCCATCATTCAAATCTGTAATTTCAATACTACTTTTCTTAGGGTGTAAAATGATCCC
Organism: Vibrio sp. 10N.286.51.C3; assembly: GCF_003050065.1. Classification (NCBI taxonomy): domain Bacteria; kingdom Pseudomonadati; phylum Pseudomonadota; class Gammaproteobacteria; order Vibrionales; family Vibrionaceae; genus Vibrio; species Vibrio sp. 10N.286.51.C3. The sequence continues at coordinate 23,294 of NZ_PIGC01000009.1, forward strand.
TTGAAAATCAGATTTAAAAAGAATATTGCTCCCACTACCTAATATTAGATATTCTCTCGAATCCAACCCACCTTTACTATGAAATTCGATCAATTCATCAACTTCTCGATACTCAAAAAAATCTTGACATATAGTGGAAGTTTTAAACGTGTTATGATTAATTAGGTTAAAATGTTTTTTTATCATTAGAGCCTTTCTTATTAAATGTTAAAACATTAACTTGCATTCTAAAAATGTTATTAAATTCAAAAATAAACTTATGACTAATAAAATTTGCCACAGAAAAACCAATCACAGTTGCTATTGCTGCTCCATTAATTCCATACTTGGGAATAAGTAAAAAGTTAAAGATAATATTTATAACACATGCAAAAATACTCTTAATAAAAGCTTTACTCTGTAAGTTACTATTTATTATTATTTGACCTGCACTGCAACCAAGAGAAATAAGGACAGGGCTTAATGATAGTATCAAAGCCGGTTGTACACTCCTATAAAACTCATCCCCATATAATAATGGTATGAAGTAATAAGAGCTTCCCCCCATAAGGCAAGACATCAGAAAACCTGAAAAAACAATAATCCTAATATACTTTTCTTGAATAACTTCATTATGTTTGATCGCATTTTTTCTGAACAACCTCGGAGAGAGTGATTCTGATAAAACCATTGGTAGCAATGAAAAAACCATCATGTAATTTGTAGCAGCACTATAAAGCCCTGCCATTTCATTACCTTTTATCATTTTTATCATTACTATATCTATTCTCTGAAAAATTATCATAGCTGCTGCAGATAAAACTAGTGGTGCTGATTTATAAATCAACAGTTTCATTTTCGCCAAATCTACAGATAGTTTAATGTTCAGTTTTTTAAAGAAAACTATCAAGAAAAAAGATATAACTAGACAATCAACAACTCTAATAGCTAATATATAGTTTAGATTATCAGAATAAAAAACAATTAGCGCCGACACTGATATCATAATAATCGTAGAAAAAAACTCAGCAATCATTATTAATTTATTTTTCTCAAGGGATATAAATAGTGCCCTGAACACTCTAGGTATTTTTGCAATATAGATTGTAGAAGCAATAAACAGTCCAATAACAATATCACTATCATGCTCAAACAAAAAAACATATAACGCGATACAAGATAAGCCAACCAGTGAAAAAATAACATTACTTAACAGTGAAGAACCAAGTAAACAACCTATATCGTTGTCATTAGATACAACTAGTTCTTTTACTAATACATTTAGAATCCTAAATTCTGCTATAACAGCAACTAAGCTAACAAGACCGATTATGTATGCATAAATCCCTAATGTTTCAACTCCTAAAAATCTTGCGACAAGGATGTTGACTAATATCACCTTCCCACCTTCAGCTCCTTTACTTAAGATGGCAAAAATTTGATTAGACGATATCATGTCCGATATTTTCATTGATTCATATCCAACTCTATTTGATAATATATTTACCAAATACCTTTAGTATCAATTACAACACCATTGGTAATCAATGTTTCTTTGAAAACCTTATGATCAACAAGAAGAACCTGAACATCAGCCTCTTCTGACGCTAATTCAAACTCTACAAGTTCAATATTTCCAAGCTTTTCAGTAGCAGAGTCAATATTAGGTTCAACTGCAATCACACGTCCCGCATGCATTTCTGCAATTTTTTTTGCAATCGCCATTGCAGGGCTTTCACGTAAGTCATCAATATCAGGCTTGAATGCCAAACCATAACAAGCTACCGTCACTTCACGTGCTGTTTTGTCAGGATTGGTTTGTAAGAACTCTGCAATAGCCAGTTTAACTTTGTTAATAACCCACTCTGGTTTTGCATCATTTACTTTGCGTGCCGTATGGATAATTTGCGCTTCTTCTGGTGTTTTCGAAACAATGAACCAAGGGTCAACGGCAATACAATGCCCACCTACACCAGGGCCAGGCTGCAAGATATTAATACGAGGATGACGATTTGCTAAAGAGATTAGCTCCCAAACATTAATGTCCAGTTTGTCACAAATAATTGAAAGCTCGTTCGCGAATGCTATTTGCACATCACGACATGAGTTTTCAGTTAACTTTGCCATCTCGGCTGTACGAGCATTTGTGATAACACAATCACCTAGAACAAAGGCTTTGTATAGCTCAACAGAACGTTCTGAACAACGAGTTGACATACCACCAATAACACGGTCGTTTTCTACTAATTCGTGCACAACATGCCCAGGCAACACTCGTTCAGGGCAGTGAGCGACATTTACGTCCGCACTTTGCCCTGCGTTTTGAGGGAATGTTAATTCAGGTCTCGCTTCCGCTAGCCATTCCGCCATTTGCTCAGTAGCTCCAACTGGAGAAGTCGATTCAAGAATTACCAAATCTCCTTTCTTTAGAACAGGAGCAATAGCTTTACTCGCAGCTTCAATAAACCTTAAATCGGGCTCTGGAATTTCACCTTCAGCGCACTCTTTGAAGGGGGTAGGTACTGCAATCAAAAACGCATCAGCAGGTTCCGGAGTAGTTACGGCTTTTAGATAACCTTCCGTTACTGCTGCATGCACAATCATATCCAGATCCGGTTCTACGATATGAATCTCACCACGGTTAATGGTATCTACAGCACGTTGATTTACATCGACACCAATTACTTTTTTCTTGCGTGATGCAAACATCGCTGCTGTCGGTAGCCCGATGTAACCTAAGCCTACAACTGAAATTGTTTCAAAAGACATTCTGATTTCCTAAAGTTTTATTTTGCTAATTCGTTCAAAATTCGTTTGCAAGCTTGGCCATCGCCGTAAGGGTTATGTGCAAAACTCATCGCTTGATATACCGCTTCATCGGCCAGTAAAGTATGCAAGTTCGCAGTAATCGTATTTACATCAGTTCCAACTAGTTTAACCGTACCTGCTTCAATCGCTTCTGGACGCTCGGTCGTATCTCGCATCACCAGTACAGGATTACCTAAAGAAGGCGCTTCTTCTTGAATACCACCTGAGTCTGTCAAAATGATGTGTGCACGGCTCATTAAGTAGATAAATGGTAGGTATTGCTGAGGCTCAATAAGATGAATGTTATCAATGTTAGCTAGAATACGGTTGACGGGTTCACGTACATTTGGGTTAAGATGCATCGGATACAGGATTTGTGTATCTGGATGATCTTTAGCAGTAATAGCAAGCGATTCACAAATGCGCTCAAAACCACCACCAAAGCTTTCACGACGATGGCCAGTCACTAGAATCAGCTTTTTATTTTCGTCTAAAAACGGAAACTGTGCAGCAAGCGTTGCGTTCAAATCTTTATCAGAATCAATTTTATCTTTTACCATCAACAGCGCATCAATTACGGTATTACCCGTTACTGAAATATCTTCTGGATTGAAGTTTTCTTTTAGAAGGTTTTCTTTTGAGGTTTGTGTTGGTGCAAAGTGATATTTGGTTAGCGCCCCCGTTAATCGGCGATTACCTTCTTCCGGCCATGGTGAATAAATGTCACCTGTGCGAAGGCCAGCTTCCACGTGACCGACTGCGATTTGCTCATAGTAAGCGGCTAAGCTTGCAGCAAATGTTGTCGCTGTGTCACCATGCACTAATACCACATCAGGTTTGAACTCTTCTAAAACAGGTTTAAGTTCTAACAAAATGCGCGCGGTCACCTCGTTAAGCGTTTGGCCTGCTTTCATTAAATTCAAATCGTAGTCTGGTTTGATTTCAAATAGCTCTAATACTTGATCAAGCATTTCACGGTGCTGTGCGGTTACACAACATTTTGCTTCAAAGCGCTCATCGGCAGCTAAAGCATGAACCAAAGGTGCCATTTTGATGGCTTCTGGACGTGTGCCAAAAACCGTAAGAATTTTTTTCTTAGTCATTTTATTGAATTTCCAACCAACTGATGAAATTAAAAGAAGTAATTTGTTTAAACTTATTGCCTCAACCTCTTTGAAGCCACTGAGACATTTTTTTATTCACTTTGAGACACCCCGTTGCGGGCTATCCTTTATAAAACCTTGAGCTTGCTTACTTTCTTAAAACCGTCCCAATAGGCTGCAAAAACATTCTTTTTGCGGCTCGAAGCCCTTTTGATTTGCTGGCCACCCGCATTTGGGTACGCTACCGCCCTTAGGTTTGGCTCCTACAAGCAATGAATCACAATTTTTCACCGTACTTCATGTTAATGCGGTTTTCATACGGTTTCTAATTTGATGCGTATTCTAGCAAAGTAAGTGCATATTGACTAGTTTGAAATTTGAACCAAGATGTCACCACGCATTCACCCAACGAAAGCATTGTACGTTTTGTAGATACTGAGTCCCTATGTGGTAGCGGTTTTCTTGTGCTGCATCGCAGTAGCGCTTTTCTATATCAATGAAAATATTGCCGTTTCGGTACAGCGAGACGAAGCTTGGATTGTTGTTTACCGCCAATAACGCTTTAATTTCGGTGCGTGTTAGCCCTTGTGGGTAATGGCTAACAAGCAAACCTAAGAACTCGCCAATGCGCCCTTCAACCCGCGCTACCTCTTTTTCTAAAATGGTTACTTTTTCTTCCGTTGTCAGTTTTTAGGCTGGTATCGTCCATTTGCCCTCTCCCTAATTCTACTTTTGTTTCTTGACGTTTTTTGTCTGTATTCGCGCTTGGTCTGCCCTAGCCTTTGGTTTTCCTAAGCTTTTGGTTTACTAAGCTATTGGTTTTCAATAGCTTTGGGCTGTGCGAACAAGCGCTTCGTTTGTGAATAATCGAATGGTCACTGCTTAGAATCCGTGCCGGGCGATTTGGATTGAACGAGGGCCTTGATACGTGCTTCGAACGGATTGGTGGTGCTTTTGGCTTGGTAGTCCGCTAGGGCCTGAGAGACGGGCGTGGGGTTTTGAGATTTGCTTTCGGCTTGATTGCTTTTGATTGGCTGCGCTTGGTTTGAAGCAGCTGTAGGCGCACCTGCTCTTCTTGATCCTACGGCTTTTATCGATTGAGCTTTCTTTGATGGTTTAACCGTTTTTGTTTGCTTAGCCGCTTTAGCTTGTTTATCCGCTCTTGTTTGCTTAAAGACTGGCGATGAGTCTCGCTTCGCTTTGGCTTGGGCGCTTCTTCTTAGCCAGCCATTCACAAAGTGGCCAATGTGCTCAAAGGGTTTGCGCTTATCGGGGTTGATGTACAACCACGCTTGCATGGCATGCAGTTCTTGCAGCACATCTAACTTGGGGTAGGTGCGCTCTAGTATGGTGGTGAACTCATGATAAATCGGCGCGCTGCCCTCTTTGGTGAGCAGGTGAATCACAGCTTCATTCTTTTGGCTTATTGGTTTGGTGGTGGCTTGAGGTATCGATATCTCATGTTGTTCAGAACCGCTTGGGGGATCAAGAACATCGTTGCCATCCAAGATGCCGTTTTTCAAACTCAACTCTGTTTTATGTTCTTTATGAAAGATTATGTGTGCAGGATGATCACTCCCCGTGTTGGATCTTGAGTCACCCAGGTGGGTGTCTGAATGATCTGTTTTCTGCGCCTGTTCTGTTTTCTTTGCTCGCTCTGTCTTCTGTGCATTTTCTGGCGAGGCCTGCGGTATGTCTGTTCGTTCTACCTTGGCGTTATCTAGGTCGATTTGATCATTTAGGTCTAGATCGGTCTGCTGAATGTGGCTGTCGCTGGGTAGGCGCAGCTGATATATGTTGCTGCGCTGGCGTCCTGAATCATCAAACCGCTTTATCCGTTTCACAAAGCCTTGTTTTTCGAGCTCGTTGACGTGTCGTTTCACGGTTCTTACCGACACTTCGCAATATTGCGCTAAGTAATTTAGGGAAGGAAAACACACGCCGCGCGCGTCTGCGTTATCGGCTAATTTTAATAACACCAACTTGCTGATGGGCGAGCCGGTTTTTAATGGGATAAAAGAAAGAATAAGAGAAACACACATGGTTAACGCTCCTTGTTAAATGATCATTCGTACAGAAATCCATTGATATAAAGGGCATTAACAACACTTTTTGGGGCATTAGGGGCAAAGGTAAGGCGAGATAAAAAGTAACAAAAAGTGTTTCTCCTGCTTGCTCTCATCGATATGCAACAACACCATCATCTAGACTGATAACCTTCGAAGCACCTCTCACTTTTTTGTCTTCCTCCGTTTTTACATAATTGCCACCAACCCCAATCAAGAATGTTGCAGTACATTGCCCTCCCCATGCAGCAATAAGGTGCTTAATGAAGGCGATAGTTTCTCTTTTTATTTCAGCGTATCAACCCGGTATGGCGAGCATCGAGTGCCGAGCTTATTCCCTCACTCAGTCGCGCCAGTCGTTATTTTTTAGCCATAGCAGCGGGTGCAGTGAAGCTGGGGTTTATAAAGACAAGGTTTATGACGATTGGCCTAGTGAAGAACTAAACCGCTCCGAAGATGACTGTTTTGAAGGCTCTGACTTTGAAGATCAATGTTTTGGAGATCCCAGCTATGAGGACATTTGTTGGATGATCAGCCGAGCACGACGCAGGCAGCCACTGGGTTATTGCGTAATGTATTTACGTTATGTCAACCACCACTCTGGTTATGCAAAAACCGTAGCCGCCAGTTTGCGCCAACACATCGCATTACACCCCAATTTAAAAGAATCGTTATCAACGTCTTTAATCACTTGGTTACAACAACACGAGGATTTATTTTGTCAAACACTCCACCAGCAACTGATCGAGTTCCACACCAGTCGTTAGAATCGCCTGCTGTTTTGCAAGAGCGGACTTGTTTACAAAATCCTACTCGTTCACGTGAGCGGGATTGCTCACAAGAACTGACTGACTCGAAAGCCCTCGCGAATTCTAAAAAAGAAGCTGGCACTATAGAGCTCATCCCTTCGTTAGAGCCTTGCTTACCTTCAGCATCCTACTCTTTCAGTCTGGTTTCGGTTTTACTCCGCTTACCTCATTGCCCGCCATACTCTTTTATTACTGTGCATTGCAGCGCAACGTCACCAAAGCAAGATGTAGACGTAGCCGAGATTCGTCGATGGCATAAAAAGAGAGGCTGGCGCGATGTCGGGTATCACTTTGTTATTCGTCGCAATGGGGATGTCGAACTCGGCAGGCCGCTGTCGCAAACCGGCGCGCATGTGAAAGGACACAACAAGGGCAATATTGGGATTTGTATGGTCGGTGGCTGTAATGCCGACCTGCAACCAGAAGATAACTTTACGCTTGCGCAGCGTAAGGCACTGTTTGGTTTGACTGCTGCACTACAAGAGCAGTTCTTGATTTCAGATGAGAATGTTAAGGGGCATAAAGATTGGGGCGTGAATAAGGCGTGTCCGGTTATGGCTTTAAGAGCATAAGAGCAGATACGGGATGCGAGTAAACGAGTAGCGAAAGGCTTAAGAGCAGATGAGAGTGGCGGGTAGCGAGATTCGAAGAGACTAAGAGCAGATGCGGGATGCGAGTAAACGAGATGCGAAGAGCTTGAAGAGCAGTTGCGGGATTCGGGTAAACGAGATGCGAAGAGCTTGAAGAGCAGTAACGGGATTCGGGTATCGAGATGCGAAGAGCTAAGAGAGCGGATGCGAGTGACGGGTAGCGAGATTCGAAGAGCTTGAAGAGCAGATGCGGGATTCGGGTAAGCGAGATGCGAAAAGCAGGAAGAGCGGGAAAGCAGAGATGAAGAGCGAGAGGGTTAGACTGTCAAAGGCTATACATGCGGTCAAAGCCAATCAATCAACCAAGGAGCAGTATGACATTGTTCGGAAGAATATTTGGGAGCCAGTCTTCCATTAACAAGGGGTTAGATGCAATCACCAACACAGGAGATGCGATGTTTTTTACTGATGAAGAAAAAGCGAAGCACAAGCTGGCACTGCTTAAAGCGTATGAACCTTTTAAGTTGGTACAGCGCTACATCGTGTTGTTGTTCACCATTCCTTATGTGGCGCTGCATGTGATGGTTATTTTAGGTTGTATGCACGGCTACGATTGGAAACCGTTGGGGGAAATGACCAATGAAGCGTTTGGTTATCCTGTGCTAGCGGCGATTGGATTGTATTTAACGGGTGGCGTGGTTAAGAAGTAGAAGAGCAGATGCGGGATGCGAGTAATCGAGATGCGAAAAGCTAGAGGAGCAGATGAGGGTGGCAGGTAAACGAGATTCGAAGAGCTTAAAGAGCGGATGCGAGTGACGGGTAGCGAGATTCGAAGAGCTTAAAGAGCGGATGCGAGTAGATTCGAAGAGCTTGAAGAGCAGATGCGGGATTCGAGTAAGCGAGATTCGAAGAGCTTGAAGAGCGGGTGCGAGTGACGGGTAAGCGAGATGCGGAGAGACTAAGAGCGGATGCGAGTAGCGGGTAGCGAGTAGCGAAGAGCTTGAAGAGCAGTTGCGGGATTCGAGTAAGCGAGATGCGAAAGGCTCAAGAGCGGATGCGAGTGACGGGTAAACGAGATTCGAAAGGCTTAAGAGCAGATGCGGGATGCGAGTAAGCGAGATGCGAAGAGCTAAAGAGCAGATTCGAGTGACGGGTAAACGGGATGCGAAGAGACTAAGAGCAGATGCGGGTGACGGGTATCGAGATGCGGAGAGACTAAGAGCGGATGCGAGTGGTTAAAAAGTAGGTGCGGGTGGCGGGTAAACGAGATACGAAGAGCCAAAGAGCAGATTCGGGTGGCGGGTAAACGAGATACGAAGAGCCAAAGAGCAGATTCGAGTAGCGGGTAAACGGAATGCGAAAAGCTAGAGGAGCAGATGCGAGTAAACGAGTAACGAAGATATGAAGAGCGGACTCGAGTGGCGCTTTTCGTATCTCGCCACTCTCATCTCGTATCTGCCTTTCAGCTCTTTAGCTCTTATTTTTTCGATACTCGATAACTCGCATCCCGTATCTGCTCTTCGCTACTCGCATCTCGTTACTGCTCTTATCTACTTCTTGTCGCTCGAATACGTGTAGTTGTAGTAACCATAACCATATGAGCTTGATGCTTTCTTCTCGATGGCGTTGAAGATAACGCCTTTCACTTCGATGCCCGATTGCTCGAAGCGGTTGCGAGCTACATCGATCTCTTTAATGGTGTTTTGACCGTAACGCGCGACCATTAATGTGGTGCCAGCGAAGGCGCCGACGATGCTTGGGTCGGTTACCGCGAGTACTGGTGGGGTATCGACGATCACCAAGTCATACTCTTTTGATGCCCATTCCATTAGCTCGGCAAAGCGTGGGTGCATCAGCAGTTCAGATGGGTTAGGTGGCACTTGGCCGCGAGTAATAATTTCTAGGTTTTCAACTGGCGTAGACTTCACTGATTGAGTGAACTCTTGTTTGCTGCTCAATACATCAGAAAGACCGTTGTCCCAGTTCACGCCAAAGCTTTGTTGTAGGTAACCTTTACGCATATCGGCATCAATCAATAATACCTTTTGGCCTGTTTTTGCGGCTACTGCGGCAAAGTTGGTCGAGATGAATGACTTACCAATGCCTGGCGCAGGGCCAGAGATCATCAAGATATTGTTTTTCGCTTCGAGCATTGCGAAGTGCAAGCTAGTACGCAGACCACGCAGTGCTTCAACCGAAAGATCCGCAGGGTTCGATTCGGCAAGCAATGCTTGAACGCCTTTTGTTTGTACTTTCTTCGATTTAAAGCGGTTGGTTAGCTCAATCTGTAAATCAGATTTTGGTACCGCTGCGTAAACAGGCAAGCCAATTTGTTCAATTTGGTCTGGGCTTTCAACACCACGGTGGAACGCCGCTTTCACTAATACAAACGCGACGCTTAGCATGCCACCCAGCAGCGTTGCTAACACAACAATCAATGGCTTCTTCGGTTTAACGGCGCGAGCATAGGCTTGCGCGTCATCTAAGATACGAACGTTACCAACCGTACCGGCTTTGATGATGCTCAGCTCTTGAACCTTGTTTAACAGCTGAATGTAGATTTGTTGGTTTACTTCAACATCACGTGTCATACGCAGTACTTCACGCTGTGTTTTCGGAAGCTTTTGCACTTGCTTGTTTAGGCGCTCTTTCTCACTTAATAGTGTTTTGCGCTTATCAAGCAGGGCTTTGTATGCAGGGTGATCTTTAGTGAAACGCTGGCTGATTTCACTCTCTTTAAACGTTAGTTCATTTAATTGAGCTTCAAGCTCTACCATTACCTTCAAGGTTGATTGCGCTTCTAAACCCAAATCGATCGATTCGTTCTTTTGACGATAATTGTTTAGTACGTCTTCATAGCCTGTTAGCTCAGATTTAATACCCGGAAGGTGGCTCTCTAAGAACTCTAGGCTTTTTTCTGCTTCGGCTGAGTTACGCTTCACGTTCTGTAAGAAGTAGATCTGGCTAATGTGGTTAAGGATTTCAGAAATCTGCTGTTTGTTTTCGCCTTCAAAGCTCAGTTTCAGAATGCCGGTTTGCTTACCTTGCTCTGACAGAGATAAAGACTCTTTCAGCCATTCAATTGCTTCTAATCGGCTTTGTTTCTCGATAGAGAACTCAAAACCGTTGTGCGATTCAAGACCGGCTACAAACAAGCTGTAGTCATCAGAAGGTGCTAGCTCACCCACTTTGCCTTTTAAGATAACGCGCTCATCGTCACGTACCAGTTGATAGGTGCCTTGTTCGGCATCGACGATCTGAATGGTGTGTGTATAACTGCTCGCATAGCTTGGCAAGGTAAAACGGCTCACCACAATGTGGTTGATATCACCGGTTAAACGAGCAAAGCCTTTACCCACGATGGGGGCATAATTTGGAGAGGTTACGGTAGTTAAATTGAATTTATCAACCGTTTCGCCCAAGATCATACGCGATTTGATGATCTCGACTTCCGTTGTCGCAGAAGATTCCTGAGAAAACAGGTCGCCCATATCGCCGACCATCGATGAAATGCCGCCAGAGCTCTTCTCTTCAATTTGGATCAGGGCATCCGCTTTGTATATCGGCGTTGAAAGCAATGCAAACGCAATACCAAACACAGCAAAAGCGAATGTGGTCAGCATGATTAGCCATTTAGCGTCCAGCAGAATGCCAAGCAGTTTTCCTAAATCTATCTCATCAGAGTTATCTGTATGCGATTGCTGAGAGGGTTGTGTTGTCATTTGTTTGCTACTTCCTAAATTATTGCTATTTAAGAGACGATATATACGCTCCGCGTACTTCTCTTTTATATGATTCTGTTGGTGGCTTAGCCAAGCTTATGTTTAGAGCATGACATTTAAAAAGCTGTCTATTTAAAACCTACTGCATCTAAAATCTACTGCATTTAAACCTACAGTTTTTTTACCCAAGATTGCGCTGCTTCGTCAATCAGCTTATAAGCATATTCAAACGCTTCACGGCTTTGACGGTGCGGATCTGGAATGTCTTTCTGACCTATCCACTGGCCAAATAGCATGGTTTTACCACGCGCTTCCGGTGATATTTGAGTGAGCGCCTCCATATGGCCCTTCTCCATCACCAATATCAAATCATATTGGGCACACAGCTGTGGTGTAACTTGCTGCGACTGATGATTTTCAACATCGACACCATTTTCAGCGGCAATTAAAATCGCCGTGTCGTCTGCTGGCTTACCGATTAAACGGCTTTTCTCGGCCGCGATACCGGCAGAGGCCACTTCTTTGTTCGGTAGCAATTTTTGAAGAACGCGCTCTCCGGTCGGGGAACGACAAATGTTGCCCACACATACGACTAAAATTTTATTAAACATAATGGTCTCTAATTGTATTGGGCTTATAAACTGGGTTTACTTTTAGATGTAAAAATCAGGTTACACGTACAATGCAACCTGATGATTAATTAGGGTTTATTACAAACCAGGGCTTATTACCAATTACGGACGCGCAACATACCTTCGGTTAGGTCGTTGAAGCCTGAAATGGTCGGTACAAGCTGACCGATTACACGGTTCCACCGGCTGATTGGTGCTGCCGTTACGTAAACAATGTCGTAAGGTCTTAAATCAAACTCGGTACCAATGACTAAAGCTGATGCGTCTTCCATATTCAGTTGATAGATGTCCGCCATGCGTTCTGATTTATCATCTGAAGTTCGGATGACAAACACGCCGGTTGCATCTGCAGTCAGCTGGTTGATGCCGCCTACATTGCTGAGAGCTTCGGTTAGGCTCATACCTACACGGTCGATCTTCAACAGTTGTGGGTCATTAACTTCACCCATCACGAATACTTTTTGGTTGTCGTTACGAGGCACGTGAACAATATCACCCGCTTCCAGTAAGCGGTTTTGCGTTAGGTCACCACGTTGCATCAAACCATAAAGCGAAAGATTTTCTTCCACGCCATTGCGGGTTAATGAAACATTACGCCAATCCGCATCTTCAGATAAACCACCAGAGCGGTTCACGGCATCCAGTAATGTTAATGGGATATTGGTAATCGCTTGCTGGCCAGGTTTTGAAACCTCACCAGTAATATAAGTTTTCTTAGATCGGAAGGCCGCTACGTTAACATCAACCTGAGGGCTTTCGATGTATTTCGCCAAACGTGACGCTATATCAGAACGAATTTCACGAACCGTTTTTCCTGCAACCTCTACCGTACCAATGTAAGGGTAGAAGATGGTTCCATCAGCATGAACCCAGTTACCCGCTTCGGTACTGCTACGGTAAGAACCAGCAGGAATGGTCAGTTCAGGGTGATCCCAAATGGTGATGTTTAAGATATCACCAACGCCCACTTGGTATTCATACTTTGCAATATCAACATCTAGCGTCGGGTTAGCTTGGGAAACCGATAAAGATTCGCTTCGGTAACTCGATACTGATTGCGCTGTCAGTGGGTAAAGGTTAACCACATCAGAGATATCAGATTCTTGTTGTTCCTCTGAAGGCTGAATCACATTCTTGTTGCTAGTAGAAAGGTGAGTTCCTGGAGTAGTACACCCTGCAAGCAATACAGGAAGGAGCGCTAAAAGGAGACGATTTTTATTAATCTTCATGTTAACCAAGTCATAGAAACGGAATGTGTCGTGATATCCCAAAGGACACCCAAAGGAAGTTAGAACAAACAATTTTATCAGCTACGCAGTATTTAAGAGAGCTAAGGAGAGCTATTACCGTGACCTCGCTTCCATCTTAATATCAAAGATAGGAACGCTACCGCCCCTTGATATTCCGCGACATCACACTGCGTAGTTAATCTGCCCCTATCAATATGGAATTTGAATAGGCGTATTTTGTCTAAGGCGTAGCAAAAAAGTGTGCTTGCATACGGTTAGTTTAATCCGTAAGCATTATCCACAAATTGTGGTTATTATCAACCTAGTTGAATGGTTAAAGAGCAGATACGAGATTCGAGTAAACGAGATGCGAAGAGCTTAAGGGCAGATACGGGATTCGAGTAAACGAGATGCGAAAAGCCTAAGGGCAGATTCGGGATTCGAGTGAACGAGATTCGAAGAGCTAAAGAGCAGATGAGAGTAGCGAGATACGAGTAAACGAAGAGATAAGAGATAAGAGATAAGAGCAGGTTCAAATCTCGATTATTCAAAACAGCTCTTTCCCGGCTCTTCGTATCTCGCTACTCGTTACCCGTATCTATCTTTTCTCGCTCTTCGTATCCCGCTTACTCGTCACCCGTATCTATCTTTTCTCGCTCTTCGTATCCCGTCTACTCGTCACCCGTATCTATCTTTTTTCGCTCTTCGTATCCCGCTTACTCGTTACCCGCATCTATCTTTTCTCGCTCTTCGATACACGATTACTCGTTTACCCGCATCTGCTTTCAAGCTACTTCACGCTACTCGGTCTTTGGAACCAAGGTGAGCGCGCATCGGTTTGATCGAACAAGTTGTATTGTTTGTTCAGCACTTGGCCGCCGTCACGCGTGATCGGTAACCAGGTAAAGCCAGCGCGGCTTGAGCTTGGTTTCACGGTAACGAGATCAAACGGAATCGATACATAGAAGCCTTTGGTGTAGCTGCCTTCACCGTACTCTTCAGTTGTCATGTCGGTTAGGCTGACAAACGCGCCAGCAATCACTCCGCTCTTGAACTGCTTAGAGAAATCGACACGAGTACCAATATCACCCGCAAGGAATTTACCTACGCCGACTTTCAGTAAGGTATCGCTCAAGAAATCCCATTGTGGGGTGTAGTAACCGGTAATGAAGCCAGTAGTGCCTTTATCGATCACTTTATACGTTCGGCTGCTGTCGTCTGGGTTGACTTGGATCTCTTGATCAAACGTACCAAACCAGCTTTCAGGGTCTCGTTGGCTGATCGCGGTCATGTCTGCGCCAATCGCCCAGTTTTGGTTGAATGGACGATACAGGATTTCGCCACCCACACCCGCGAACATGCTTTCAAGGTAGCCGCCGTAAGCTTGGGTGTAGACACCGCTGCCGTAGTCTTCAAACCAAGTCAGCTGTAAGCGATCTAAGCGAACTGGATCGTCAACGTAAGAGCGGAACAAGGTTCTTACCCTTGGTGTTTGGTCAGTGCCGTCTGATGGGATTTCGTAATTAAACTTGTCGTAGTTATCGATTAAGTTAACGTAAAGCGAGCCCGACAGTTCAACATTGTTTAACGCCCAGAACGAAGCGTTAGTGTATAAACCCAAACTGTACAAGTAGAAGTTTTCAGCCGAACCAAACGATTGAGCGAGGTTTGGTGAAATCGACACATCGAAGCGCTCACGCCCATCATGATAGATAACGGACTTCTTACGCTCTAATTCGTGAGTATCGGTTGCGTCACTGGTTTGAGCATTAAGGTAATTGTTGTTCGCCGCCGCTTTGAACGCTTGTGCATCTACCGTTGTCTCGGTGAGTTCCATCGATTTATCGTTTTCAATTATTTTATAGGTATCGATGTAACTCGGCACCGCGTTGGCAATCACGGTCGCACCGCGCTCAACGGCGATGTCTCGGTCTCGGTATTTAACCTGAGTGCCCTTGACGACAATACTGTTGTCGTCGACCAAGATTTGCGCTTGTTCATAGCCAACGATCGTTTCAAGCTCTTCCGCCAGGGCTGCCATATCAATATCGTCAACCGTCTCGACACCACTTGGGCGCAATTCTGCTGTTTCGGTATCTCGCCACACCGAATACATTTCATTGAAGTTAGTCGAGAGGTCGAAACCAAGGGTTAGCGTATCACCTCGCTCGTAGCTGACTTTCGCTGAGCCCCAATCAGTGAAACGGAACACAGCACCCACGTTCCATGGCGTGTGCTGTGTCATATCGACACTTCCTAATACTGTAGGGAAATCTTGAGAGTAATCGTTACTGTCGTATTCAAGCTTCAAGGTTAATGGTTGATACGGAGTCTGATATTCAAACCCACCGTAAACAGATGTATTCCCCTTAAACCACCGCTCAAACTCAATTTGTCCAACTTCATCCGGCCGATCTAGTTCTCTTTGACAAAATTTAGTACTTACCTTACAAAATGGGTTAGTAAAATTACCACTGGTGCCCATGTATCCCCACCCCATACCTAACGTCACGTCAACAAGGCCAAAACGTTTGGTGGCCGCAACAAATTCGCCATCGAATAGCCCAGTACCACCAAAGTCACGCACACCGACTGATACTTCTGGTAAGTAATACCCCTCTTCGATCAAGCGAACCTTAAAATCAATTCCTTTATCTGTATATTCATTGCAGCCACTAAAATTATTTGTTGAACAATCTCCGTCGGCACCAGGGTTACTCATTAATAAACCTTGAACTTGAGCATAACGAATAGTGGTTTCAAGCCAAGGCATCACCTGCAGGCTGACGTTATAAAAATAGTATTCATTGTTAAACGAAGCACTAAAGTTGAACTCACCTTCTGGTGCCATTCGGCCTGTTGGCATTTGCATTAGGCCAACACCACCAAAGTTCATTTGCGATGTTCTGTATTCGGTGTCGTCGAATGATGATTTTTCTGCTCGAATCGAAGAGGAATCAATGGTTGTTTCTGCGTTAAGCCTTTCACCACGAACCGTGTCTGCAAAAACCATCTCTGCAAATACAAAGGTACTACTGGTCATTAACAAAGCACAGGTAACCGATGTGCACACTGTCGATAGAGGGAATGATTTCTGTTTCAGCATTACAGGCCAACCTTATTACGTAACAAATCGACGATATCTTGGTTCAACGTTGAGTATTCCGATGGCAAAGAGTAAAACGCCATAAACACGATAGCACCTGGCGCTAAATAAACTGGCTGTTCGTTCCAGTAAGCGTATTGAATGGTTTGCACCACACCATCTGGCTGAACAACATAAGCCACGCTTTTATCAGCTGATTCACCAACAAAACCGTTCGGTAATGCATCTAGATAATCATTCAAGGTTCCATGCTCAATCAGATTCATTGTTACCGACTCTTTCATTGCCCCCATTAACTGAATTGACGTTGGTCGTTGTGGCAAGTACAGAGAAAACATTTGAGTTTGACTGGTCGACGACTTGTTAGTACGAGAACTTGAAACAAGTAACGGGTTCTTATCTGATTGCGAGATAACGGCATTGCGATCTAATTCAATAAAAACTCGATTGAGATATTGGAAAGAGGCTAATTGTTGGCGCACTAGGTTTGCTTCTGGCTCTTCTCTTGCGAAAGCTTCAAGCTGGTTCAGCACATTGCGCTTTTTTGTTTCGATACCTTTGTTAGATTCGTTAGCTTGAATATTGGTTTTATCAAACAGTTGAGCTGAAAGGGGGAAATAACCAATGCTGCCGCTAGCGTTCGCGTCGTCTAACACCTGAAGCAATCGAACGTTAGCTTTATACTCAAGCGTAACACCCTGAAGAGGAAGCTCGATTGTTGTTTTCACTAAAGAAGAGCCATCAGGTGTAACAAAATTAGAAGCCGCAGAAGCGGAGCTCAAAGCAAACAAAGCGCTCATCATTAACAGAGCACTCACTACTGGCAACCGACGCCCCGTCATTTTTGATGCGTGACTAATATAATTCATCATTTTAGTTCATTACCCTGTTCGTTAATTGCTTTGATAATGCTTAAGGACGGTTAACTCAAGCCTTGTCATATCAGGGCCTAAATACTGTATGGTTTTGACCACTTTGCCTTTGCTGTCGACCCAATACTCGTTGGTGATCTCTTGCTCTAACATAGGGAAACTAATTTTTTCTTTAAACTTCTTAGTATCGATAGACGCTAACGGTGTTTCGACCGTTTCATTTCCCGCATACGTTCGGGTGATATTTGCTTTATAGCCGAATCGATAGTTGGGTTGCCAGTCGTAAACCGCTTGCCACTTTTGGGCTCCGGGGTTCGCTGACACATCAAACGCAGAAGAAGAATCTGCTGACGAGCTGTTTGCAGAAGAGAATGCATCCAACGGTTGGAATGCCAAACCAGAGAGGTTTTCGTAAGGAAGCAATATCGTTTGTACGATACGTCCATTTTCAGTGACGATCATCGCTTTGTCAGAAGACATCCACTTTAACTGCTCTGCGCCCGTTTGAGGGTTTTCACCGACGTACGCTAAGACCATGAAGATTTTACCTTGGTCATTCACTTCCGCGTAAATGCTGGAGTACGGTAAGGTTTGAATGTATTCCTTCGACAGCTCAACATCAGAGCTTCCAAAAAAGGCTTCATCAAAAGTAGAATTGACGTCTTGAAACTGCTGAGAACAACCAGCAAGAAAAAGACCAAGAGATATGATTAGAGGTTTAAGCATGACGAGTTCTGCTTCCTAGCAATCTGGTTGCTGCTGTCCAATATGAAAATCTGATATAAAAAAAACCACTTTATGCTTTCACATAAAATGGTTTTAAACATACGTTAACTAAAACATGTATTACTCAAAAATTATCGAGTAGTTGTTGTAGTCGTTGCACCGCTTTCGTTAGAAGCAACCGCTACTGCTGCTGCTGCCGCTACTGCTGCTGTCGCAACTGCAACTGTTGTTGCTGTGCCCGCTGCTGCTGCAGATGCACCAGCGCCTGCTGCTGTACCTGTGCTCGCGCCAGTACCAGTGCCAGCTGCTGCTGTCGTTTCTGCTGCAAATGCAGCACCTGAGAAGCTAACTGCTAATGCAGCTGCTAGAGCCATCTTTTTCATAATGATTTCCATTAATATAAACGTTTATATGTAGAGGATAGTTTTCACACCCTCAATCAGTTGCTCAGCTTAAACAACTGATTGATCATCATAAATAATAACCACAATCAAGTAAATGAGTAAATCATAAGCAATACCTTATAATTTGTATTTGGATTACTTATTGTTACGCAACCAAACTAAATCACCTATACCATCTGTAGGGGAAAATTCGGCTGGAGAACTCAATAAAAGCTGACGAATTTTTTCATGCTCAAAGTTATGACACGCTGCATCTAAATCATCCATCAACTGTTTATATTCATCAATCGGTAAAAATGATTCATTGGCGGTCATGATCCGCTCGTGGGCGGTTTGCGCGACGTTGTCGCCAATTAATAGCTCTTCATATAACTTTTCACCCGGTCGCAAACCAGAGAACAAGATTTCAATATCTCCATAAGGGTGCTGTTCATCTTTAACTTCAAGTCCAGATAAGTTGACAAGGTTTGTAGCTAAATCGGTAATTTTAACAGGCTCCCCCATATCAAGTACAAACACATCACCACCTTTGCCCATGGCCCCAGCTTGTATCACTAGCTGGGCTGCTTCGGGAATAGTCATGAAGTAACGGATTATGTCTGGGTGGGTAACAGTAATCGGCCCACCTTGAGCTATCTGTCTTTTAA
The DNA here is from genome assembly GCF_003050065.1 of Vibrio sp. 10N.286.51.C3. Taxonomy (NCBI): domain Bacteria; kingdom Pseudomonadati; phylum Pseudomonadota; class Gammaproteobacteria; order Vibrionales; family Vibrionaceae; genus Vibrio; species Vibrio sp. 10N.286.51.C3. The sequence continues at coordinate 41,987 of NZ_PIGC01000009.1, forward strand.
ATAAAGGAATCACAGAACCAGAAGACCCTAAAACATTACCAAAGCGCACCATACAAAAACGCGTTCCGTTCTGTTTGGTTTTTTCTTGTTGAGCTAAAGCTTGAAGTCCGAGTTCAGCCACACGTTTAGTTGTCCCCATAACATTTGTGGGCCTAACAGCTTTATCTGTTGAGATAAGAACAAACGATTCAACATTCGCTTCAATAGCAGCCTTAGCTGTATAGTAAGTACCGAAGACGTTATTACGCACACCCTCGACCACATTATACTCGACTAAAGGGACATGTTTATAAGCCGCGGCATGATACACCGTTTGAACATTAAAGCTTTTCATCACAGTAGCTAAACGATTAACACGTTGCACAGAACCAAGTAGTGGAATGATATCCACATCGAGGCTAAGTTCTTCCACCAATAGCGATAGTTCACGGTCAATTTGGTATAAAGCAAACTCAGATAACTCAAACAACAATAAGGTAGTTGGATTTTGTTTGACGATCTGACGACAAAGCTCTGAACCAATCGACCCTCCAGCCCCTGTAACCATTACCACTTTTCCTTTGATATTGGCTTCCATTAGTGACTGTTGAGGTGCTACGGGGTCCCGACCTAATAGGTCTTCGATTGGTACGTCTTTCAACTCATCAATACTCGCCCTACCTTCGACAATATCTTTCATATCAGGAACGGTAAGAACTTCAGCTGGCAGATGAAATAACGAGTCTAAAATCTGCTTGCGCCTTGACCGAGAAGCACTAGGAATTGCGAGTAGAATTTGTTCTACGCTTTGTCGATTAAGTACAGATTCAGATTCACTAATATCGAAAACACGCAGCCCCATAATGATAGTGTTTTCTAATGTTTTGTCTTCATCAATGAAGCCTACGACCTTATGAGTTTCAGACGTTCTTAATGCTAATGCTAGCTGGCGCCCTGCAGACCCTGCTCCATAAATTAAGACTTTTTTACGGCCTTTACTATTAGCTTGTGCAACTAGCACGCGCACAACTAGCCGGGAACCACCGCAAAGTAGACATAAGAAAGTTCCGTAAATAATGGGAACAGAGCGGGGTACAGATGCATCCAAATAAAATGCAAGAAACGCCACCGTCGTAGCTGAGACTAAAGTACCTATACTAACGACAGCTAACGCATGAAAAGTAAGATAACGCAAAACAGCTCGATACAAACCTAACTTACTAAATGTAAGCAATGTAACCAACAAAGTACCTATTAGCACATATTGATTAAGCACATCATTTAAAGGTTTAATATGGCCAATGCGAGTCCAATATGCAGCATAAAACGAAGCTATAACAAAAAGTGAATCAATCAAAACACTAATCATTCGCTTGTTAAAACGAGAAAGATTCCAAATGTAATTGAGCCTAACCATATCATCCACTTATAAAAATAAAACGTCAGCATTATACTGACGTTTTAATAAAAAATCTTAACTTGAGTTAAAAGGTTTGTGTATCAACTTAACTCTGGGCTTCTAAAAGAACTTTACGTAACACGCGGCAAGTTTCATTTATTTCTGCTTGAGTCAACGTTGGATGAACTAAGAACATTAAACTTGTTTCACCTAGCTCAACTGCATTCTTTAGCGGCGTTTTAGGTCTGTAACTTGTACCATCAAATGCTTTTTCTCGATAAACTTCAGAACAACTACCTTGATATACTGGGACACCTTGCCCAACAATCGCGTCAACAATTTTGTCACGATTCCAACTTGGTTTTAAATGCTCTGGGCGAATAAAGATATAATGCTTATATTCTGCATGTTCAATGTACTCAGGAATTTCTACACTACGAATGATCGGAAGGTCAGCAATCCCCGCTTCAATTGCGGCTGCGTTTGCTTGACGTTTTTTAGTCCACTCAGCCATGCGTTGGATTTGGATACGACCAATAACCGCTTGCATTTCTGTCATGCGCCAGTTGGTACCAAAGCTTTCATGAAGCCAACGAAAGCCTGGTGGGTGCTCGCGGTTGTAAATAGCATCAAAGCTTTTACCATGATCCTTATAAGACCACATAAACGACCATAGGTCTTTGTTGTTAGTGGTTACCATGCCGCCTTCGCCACCTGTGGTCATGATCTTGTCTTGGCAAAAAGACCAAGCACCAATATGACCAATAGTACCGACACTACGGCCTTTGTATTTTGCACCATGTGCCTGAGCACAATCTTCAATAACCTTGAAGCCATGCTTTTCAGAGAGTGCCATAATTGCATCCATCTCGGCAGGCATACCCGCGAGGTGAACAACAATCACAACTTTGGTTTTTGGTGTTAATACCGCCTCAATAGATTCCGCAGTAATGTTCTGACTGTTCAGATCAACATCCGCAAAAACAGGCGTAGCACCAGCAGTGACAATGGAAGAAGCCGATGCTAAAAAAGTGCGTGATGTGGTGACCACTTCATCACCTTGACCAACCCCAAGAGCCTTTAACGCAACATCTAACGCAAGCGTACCATTACCTAAAGCCACTGCGTATTTACAGCTAACCCAGGCGGAAAATTCTTTTTCGAATTCACGACCTTCTTGACCCGTCCAATAGTTAACTTTATTTGAAAGTACAACCTTACTTACGGCGTCCGCTTCTTCTTGAGTAAACGAAGGCCATGGGGAAAATGATGTATTAAGCACGATGTCACCTAATCAGTTTTAATTTTTATGATTTGATAAGCTCATGAGCTGGAGAGCCCACTACGGTTTGAAAATTTGGAACATTCTTTACAACACTTGAACCCGCACCAATGGTTACTCCACAGCCAACGATAACAAGTTGGTTAATTTGACTACCGATACCCACCCAAGAGTTTTCACCAACCTCGACACCGCCAGCTAAATTTGCACCTGGACTAACGTGTACTCCATCAGCAAGCTGACAGTCATGATCAACAGTTGAGCCCGTATTAATAATGCAGCTCATTCCAAGGTTGCTGAACGGGTTAATAACCGCATTCGCCATCACAACCGAACCTATACCAATCTTGGCGTGTTTACTTACAACTGCGCTAGGGTGTGCAATAACACCAAACTTGGCGCCCGCTTGTTTTAACTCTCGCTGCTTTACACAGCGAGTTGCGTTGTGGCCAATAGCTACGATAGTAAGATCATACTCTTTTACGTTAGCTAAAAGCGTACTTGTATCACCAGACACCAACCAATGCTCGACAGTAGTCAAGCTAGGCCAACGATCATCAAAGAAAGAAATATTTTGATAGCCATTTAACTCAGCTATCTCTGCAACTACCTTACCATGTCCACTAGCACCTAAAATTGCGCAGCTTTTCATGAGTGACTACTATCATGACTTTGTGAGCCTTGGCTTTTTGAGCCAGTAAAAGGTTCTATAGTGACGTGTCCATCAGCTGAGATACCTTCCTTTACAAAAACCTTTTTTACCGTTAGATATAAAATTTTTATGTCCAACCAAAATGTTCGGTTATCTACATACCAAACATCTAACGTGAATTTCTCTTCCCAACTGATCGCATTGCGGCCATTAACTTGCGCCCAACCAGTAACCCCAGGACGAACGTCATGTCGGCGAGCTTGTTCTTTGTTATAAAGAGGGAGGTACTGCACTAATAAAGGACGAGGACCAACTAAGCTCATATCACCTTTTAAAACATTCCAAAGCCCTGGTAATTCATCCAAGCTACTTGAACGTAACTTACCGCCAAACGGCGTCATACGTTGGTCGTCAGGTAGCAGGTTACCATTAGCATCAACAGCATCTTTCATACTGCGAAACTTGAACATTTCAAAGGATTTTCCATTCAACCCTGGACGAGTTTGACGAAATAAAACTGGGGAGCCAAGGTTTTTTCGGATCTTCCAAGCGACTAAAGCAATGATTGGTAACAATACAATCAAAGCAGTCAAAGATACGATAAAATCAAAGATTCTTTTCACTTAACTTCCTCAAAAATCGAAATAAACTTATTAACACCTTGCTTCAATGAAAGGTGTTGTTCGTAATACTGTTTACCAGCTTCACCTAAGCTTAACCTTTCCAACTCGGTCAAAGAACAGATATTCGTTACAGCCTCAGCTAAAGATTCAGGGTTATCAGGTTGACAAGAAATCCCAGCTTTAGCTTTATTAATTAAATCAGAAGCGTCGCCCGCAACCCCCATAATAATGGGTTTACCTATTGCCATGTTTGCTTGAGTTCTCGAAGGTACTGTAATTTCAAATAATTCATTTTTGTTTAAATGAACAAGAAGCATATCAGCACAAGAAAGCAACGAACCAACTTGTTGCATAGAAACTCTTGGTAAAAAATATACATTATTTAGCTTTAGTTCTTCAGTAGCCTCTATAGCGGCTTGCTTAGCAACACCGTCACCTAGAAAAACTATATTTACGCCAACACAATTACTTTGTAGTATCTCTGCCGCCTTGACAATAGAAGGTAATCCTTGGGCAAAACCAAGGTTGCCAGCAAATAACAGGTTTAAGTTTCCGTTTTCTGGCAATTTAATATCTGTCAGCTCAAAGTTATCTAAAGCTGGTTCATTACACCAATTATAAATAACTTCGACTTTTTCGGCAGGTACCCCCCTTGACACGAGTCTTTTTTTGAAACCTGGTGATAAAACGACAACTTTAGATGCTCTTTTATATACGAGATCACAAACTTTGCCTACTACGTTAAGAACTTTCTTGTTATTAACCATCCCAGTCGCAGATAACGTATCAGGCCATAAGTCTTGTACATCCACAACAAAGGGCACCCTCTTACAAAACCCTAATAAACAAGCTGATAATGATGTCGTCAAAGGAGGATGATAACTATAAATAACATCAATATTTCTAGTTTTTAAAAGCCCGATAATAAAAGAACTTACCGCAAACGACATATAATTAAAAATTCGTTTAACTGCAGAGCCATCGTGGCTTGGATATAAAGGTGCTCGATGAAGCGTTATCCCATCCATAACCTCTTTCTGATAGCCGTTAATTTTATAACCATCGTACACTTTTCCCCCTGGATAATTCGGAAAGCCAGTAAGAACCTCAACTTCATGCCCCTTATCGCGTAAAGCTTGTGCAAAAAGAAGGCCTTTAAAAGTTGGCTCCGGATCGAACCATTGGGTCAACAAAAGAATTTTCATATATGACTCTATTTTGCAACTCGTGAGTTAGCCCCACGAGTTAATTCGCTTAGTACTCTTTCCAAACTACTCGCTTGACGTAATCAGTATACGAGTGAATGATTCTGACCATTTTGTCTGATACATTCGGCATACTGTAATCATATACTGGGCGTAATAGGCGCTCATTACCACTAGGTTGAGTCTCTAATACTTGTAGAGCCTGCATTACACGGTTCACACCTAAACCTACCATCATGACTGAAGCTTCTTCCATTCCTTCAGGGCGCTCATGTGCTTCACGTAGGTTTAACGCAGGAAAATTCATTATGGAAGATTCTTCATTAATTGTACCGCTGTCTGAAAGAACCACTTTGGCATTTTTCTGGAGGTGATTATAGTCATGGAAGCCCAATGGCTTCAGCAATTGAATGTTCTGATGAAATTTAATACCTTGAGCTTCAATTCGATTACGAGTTCTCGGGTGTGTTGAAACAATCACTGGTAAATCATAATATTCTGCAACGGTATTTAAAGTTTCAGCCAGTTTTGCTAATTGCTTTGGAGAATCCACGTTTTCTTCGCGGTGAGCACTCACCACAAAAAATTGACCTTTTTCAAGTTCTAAACGAGACAGTACATCTGAACCATCAATTTGAGGCATATAATGATTTAATACCTCAAACATTGGACTACCTGTTTTGATCACACGATCAGCCGGTAGGCCTTCCGCAAGCAGGTAGTCTCGCGCAATAGAACTGTAAGTTAAGTTGATATCTGCCGTGTGATCAACAATACGTCGATTGGTCTCTTCGGGCACACGTTGGTCAAAACAGCGGTTGCCCGCTTCCATATGGAAAATAGGCACCTTACGACGTTTAGCTGGAATAGCCGCAAGACAAGAGTTAGTGTCGCCTAATACCAACATTGCATCAGGTTTAAGCTCCTCTAAAGCTTGATCGACTTTTATGATAACTTGACCAATCGTTTCTGCCGCATTCTTACCTGCAGCATCTAAAAAGTAATCAGGCTTACGAACACCTAGGTCATCAAAAAACACTTGGTTTAGCTCAAAGTCATAGTTTTGACCAGTATGCACAATAGTATGTTCGCAGTGATCATCTAATTTAGCTAGTACGCGAGATAAACGAATTATCTCTGGGCGTGTTCCGACAACACTTACTACATGTAGCTTTTTCATTTTTAAACCTTAAAATTAACAGTATCTGGCTTTTCAGGGTCAAATATTTCATTTGCCCAGAGCATTACGATTAACTCACTTTCACCAATATTGGTTACATCATGAGACCAACCTGGGGCTGTTTCAACAATACGAGACTCTTCACCACCAACAATCAATTCATAAGATTCACCAGTGGTGATGTGCCGGAACTTAAATGATGCTTTACCACTAATAACTAAAAACTTCTCAGTTTTAGTATGGTGATAATGACCACCACGAGTAATACCTTGGTGGGCAGTGAAAAATGAGAATTGACCAGAATCTTTGGTTTTAAGCATTTCAACAAAGGTACCACGCTCATCACTATGACGAGTCACAGAGTAAGCAAACTGATCCGGAGCAAGGTAGCTAACATAAGTTGAATAAAGTGCGCGAACAAAGCCTCCACCCACTTCTGCAGAAATCATGCTTTCGCGGCTTTCTTTAAACTCCGCAAGTAATGAAGCAACTTCACCAACCGTTGTTTGGTAAATCGGCTCAACGTGGCTGTATTGCTCATCGCTTTGAGGTGCATTACTTAACAAATCAACAAATGACTGACAAACATCGTCAATATATACCAAGCTAAGAGCAGCTTCTGAGTTATTAATTGTTATGGGTAAGTCATTAATAGTGTTGTAACAAAAGGTGGCAACAGCAGAATTATAATTAGGACGACACCATTTACCAAATACATTCGGTAAGCGATAAATATATGTCGCTGCACCCGTTTCTTTCTTGTACTCGGCAACAGCTAACTCTGCTCCAGCTTTACTCTTACCGTACGGATTTTCTAATTCAGCTTGGATTGAAGAGGTTAGAACGATCGGTGTTTCAAGCTTTGCTTCAATCAAGGTATCTATGATTTTCTGTGTTAGATCCGTATTGCCTTTTTTAAAGTCTTCATCATTTTTCGGGCGATTGATGCCCGCAAGGTGATAAATAAAATCAGCAGACTTCACCTTTTCTACAATGCTTGCGTCATTGTCATCAACAGTGATTTTTGCAATATTTGAAAAACCAGCTTCATTTAGAAACACACATAGGTTACGTCCAATAAACCCAGCAGCTCCCGTAACTAGAATATTCATTTATACACCCTCTGGTACATTGATATTACCAGCCTCAATCTCCCGCATAAAATCAAGTTTACGTAGTAAAACTTTCATACCTTCAACGTCTAACCGCTCAGTATTGTGCGAGTTATAATCTTCGATGGCTGACAGGTCTTTTTCACCCTCTTCAGTATACTGTGCATAGTTCAAGTCACGGTTATCCGCAGGAATTCGGTAGTAATCACCTTGGTCTTGAGCAACGAACATCTCTTCGCGGCTACATAACGCTTCAAACAGTTTCTCACCATGGCGCGTACCTATCACACTAACTTTATGTTCAGGTTTACCAATCATTTCTAAAATTGCCTGTGTCAATACTTCAATTGTTGCAGCTGGTGCCTTTTGAACAAAAATATCTCCATTTGCACCATGCTCAAACGCATGAATTACTAAATCAACAGCATCATCTAATGTCATCATAAAACGCGTCATTGATGGATCAGTCAAAGTGATTGGTGTGCCCTCAATTATTTGACGAATAAACAGAGGAATAACACTACCACGTGAAGCCATTACATTACCGTAACGAGTACTAGAGATAACTGTACTCGTACCTTCCAAGTTGCGGCTCTTAGCAACAATAACCTTCTCCATCAATGCTTTAGATATACCCATTGCGTTGATAGGGTATACCGCTTTATCTGTACTCAAACAAACAACACGACTTACACCGTGAAAAATTGCGGCATCTAAAACATTTTCAGTACCAAGTACATTAGTTTTAACAGCCTCCAATGGATAAAACTCACAAGAAGGCACTTGCTTTAGTGCTGCTGCATGATAGACATAGTCGACGCCACGCATTGCAGTCGAAATACTTTGTGGATCACGTACATCGCCAATATAAAACTTTAGTTTTTCATTGTTAAATGCTTTACGCATATCATCTTGCTTTTTCTCATCTCGAGAGAAAATCCGGATTTCTTTTATGTCACTATCTAAAAAGCGACGAAGTACAGCGTTACCAAATGAACCGGTACCACCAGTGATTAATAAAGTTTTATTGTTGAACATACATATTCCAAATAATGAGTATTATCAAATTGATTTACTGCAACGTTCCGCAGTTTCTATAAATCTTCTCGCATAATTTTCTAATGAGTATTCACCTACCACTAGCTCATTTGCCTTTTTACCCATATTTCTACAAAGGTCAGTATCGTCAAATAAACGTTGCAGAGAAAATTTTAATCTATCAACATTCACAAAATCAAGGTAGATCCCAGTCTCATCTGTGATGACTAAATCCAGTTCGGTCCCATCAGCTGGACCACTAATTACGGGGAGTGAATGCGCGAATGCATGATTAATAGCAAGGCCGCCAAGACCAGGCAAAACGCAAAAATCACCTAACAAAAAATAGTTACTAAGTTTTGCGTGTTGAGCACCGACAAATGATACGGATTCAACAATACCCAACTCCGAAGCTAAATTTTCCAAATTTTCGCGTTCAGGCCCATCTCCAATTAACACCAAGTGTCTATCATTTGGCTTCTTCGAATCCTGTAACTGGCTGAAAGCAGTTAACAATACGTCGATTTTTTTCTGTGTGAGCATTCGACCACAATATACGCTGACTCTATCTGAATCTTTAATAGCTAGCTCATTTCTTAAAGCTGTTAAATCATCATCAGAAATGGAACTAATATTATTGATCACATCTTGCTCGTCGATTGTATTATGACCAACAACAATGTTCTCACTTGGCACACCCAGTGACTCATAATACCTTTTAGAATGGGTTCCATATGAAAAAATGGCGCTAGCCTTGTGTGTACAGAATTTTTGTATTGCATCACCGATTTTGGATCTAATATTATTATCACGTTGTGGAATTGCACCAAGCGACCACCAAATAATTGGGTACTTTTTCCCAATAGATGACATGAACAATTGCATGGCATTTCCGACACTGCTCAAACCATCGAGAGCAATAACATCAGGGTTGAAAGACTCTATATTTTCAATCAAATCAGAACTAGGACCAGGGACTCCCACTGAGTTGAAAACATTTCCAATAAAGCCACAATGAGACTTTACAATATTAAAGTTCAAAACGGACTGGTCATATTTATGCGCACTTTTAGACAATTCGGAGGATGCACAAAAAACTGACAACTCAATATTATTTTGCTTACCTATCTGATCAAAAAGTGGAATATTATATGCGCTGAGTGTATTTTGAATAATGATAATTTTCATTAGTTCTACCTGTTTATACCGACTTTATGTTAAGAGTAACAATACTTGATATATAGTTATCAAGCTGTTCACAAACTGCGGTCAGCTCATACTTATCAGAAAATAGTTTATAGGCCGCATTTCTATGGTTCATTAACTCAACTTCATCCATTTCAACAAACTGAGTTATTGCTTCATGCAGCTCTTGATGAGTGTCAGACTGCATAACAATACCTGCTTTGTACTCGTCCAACCAAGGCAGTTCAGCTTTTAAATTGGTTATAACGGGTGTCGCTGTAGATAACGCCTCAACAGCTGCCAAAGGTGTTTCTTCGAAGATATTAGGTGAAATGACATAGACATCAGCTGTCTGATAAGCAGCCCAACGCTCATCTGCATATAGGGGCCCACATAGCCGTACTCTTTTATCGGCATCATTTTCAGCAATGATGGAGCGAACATTACTTTCAACACCTTCATCATTTCCGACAATTATTAGAGTACTCTGTTCATCATTTTTTGTCGCCTCAATGAATGATTCAACCAACAAAGGTACCCCTTTCGTTGGGTGTAATCGCCCTAAAAACAAGAATAATTTATGGTTTGATTCAATATTGAACCGTTGACAAAATTCCTGTCTGACAATATTGACGTCCTTTAACTCCGGAATTCCGTATTTATCAACGGCTAGTGGAAGAAGCTTAATTGCTTCTTCTTTTCCACCAAACTGCCGATAAACTGACAATTCGTTGTTTGTTTGCCCTAAAAGTAAAGCTGAATGTTTCACCATCGGAAATACGAATAGTTTATCGTAAAGAGATTTAACAAACCCTGATCTCGCAGGTAGAGAGCCGAAGGAGTGTAATATAATCGGTATATTGAACTCTCTCGAGAACCTTAATGCTATAACATTTAACAAAGAGCGAGTTTGAGGTAGGTGAATAACATCTATATTATCAATGTTACTCACCAAATACTGATATATTTCTTTATAAGAAAAATCAAAATAAAAAGAGCTTCGCCAATCATTATATTTTTCAAAATAGTCCACGGTTACACCATCTTCGAAACCGGACCACTGCTCTTCTTCTAATGGCTTATTTCCTTTAGGTGTATAAATAGTAACCTTGTGCCCCATTTTAGCTAAGCCATTTGCATAGTCAGCCATGATTCTAGGAGGACCACCATGAGACCAATTAGGAGCACAAACCAATGATAGTTGTAAGATATTCATATATTAAAACTCAGAATCAATTTTGAGGCACATAACTGTTAACAGCATTAATAACAAAAGTGACATCACTATCTTTCATCACTGGACTCATTGGAATGCTTACAATAGTATCGTGTATCAGCTCTGTAATCGGAAACGATTGTTCATTGAGTTCTGAATAAGCTTCCTGCTTATGAGGAGGAATAGGATAATGAATCAAAACTTCAACATTATTTTTATTCATATGCTCAATAAATGAATTTCTATCATCACAACGCAATACAAATAAGTGCCAAACATGCGCTGATACATCTTTGCAAGATGGAAGAGTTACATACTTATTATCTATCTCAGCTAAGTACCTAGATGCAATATTTTTTCTTACATTAGTGTCAGCAACCAAGCCTTTCAGCTTAACGGATAAGAATGCTGCTTGGAGTTCATCTAGCCTGCTGTTGCAGCCTTTATACTCATTAACGTACTTTTGCGATGACCCATAATTTCTTAGCTTTTTCAAGCACTCTAAGAGACCTACATCGTTTGTTGTTATAGCACCACCATCTCCAAGTGCACCCAAGTTTTTACTAGGGTAAAAGCTGAAACCAGCAGCATCAAATAAAGAGCCTACAGGCGTTCCTTCAGATAATGCACCGTGAGCTTGAGCGCAGTCTTCTACTACCTTGAGACCATGTTTACTGGCAATTTCTTTTATTTCTTTAGCTTTAGTAACTTGACCATAAAGGTGAACGGATAAAATAGCTTTTGTTTTATCCGTTATGTTTGCTTCTATTAAACTAGGGTCTAGATTGTAATTTTCCAATTCAGGTTCAACAAGAATAGGTACGAGGCCATTTTCACTTATTGCCAAAATACTCGCAATATAAGTGTTAGCAGGAACAATAACTTCATCTCCTATTTTCATGTATCCCATTTCAATGTAGGCTCTAAAAATCAATGACAGCGCATCTAACCCATTGGCAACACCTAATGCATGTTTGACCTGACAAAATTCTGCAAATTGGTTCTCAAAGTTATCAACTTCTGGACCAAGAACATACCAACCAGACTTGATTACACGGGCTGAAGCCTCAACAATTTGTGATGAATACTGCTCATTCATTAACTGTAAATCTAAAAACTTAATCACTACCAAATCCTTAAAAATCTTTATAAATCATACAACACTGTTATTACAAAAGGCTAGAAACTGGTCATAATCTCGTAGATAATCAGATTCATCATACAAATCACTAGCCAACATTAATAGAACGCAATCATCTGAAAAATCATACATCTCATGCCAAATTAATGGCTCTATCATTAATGCTTGTGTCGGGCTATCAATCAATACATCTGCCTTGTCGGTACCATCATCTAAAAGGAAACGACAAGACCCTGATAAAACGATAGCAGCCTGAATGAGCTGTTTGTGTGCATGAAAACCACGCCTAACACCAGGTTTTGTTTCAAATATGCTATATACCCGTTTTATATCAAAGGGGATATGGCTACCATACTCAGCAACGACTAATCCACCACGCTCATCCCCCAATGATGGGAGGTCAATTTTTAAAAAATCCATAAAAACCTCAAATAACTATGACAGGTGTAAATATATGAAATCATAGTTTCTTATAAACAATAACATAAAAACAATAGAGAGCACCGAACTAGATGTAACATAAAATTGGTTTTCAAACTTTCCAAAATACTTAGAAAATAGATTCAAAATAGATGGAATGAGTATTGCGTAAAATGGCAAAGAAAAAGATATAAACCTATATCCCATTCCAATGGTATTAAAGCAAATAGATAGTAAGAACAATATAACAACCGCGTTTGCAAAGAAAATTTTTGACTTGTCAAAACTTCTATATAATAAAACCGTTAGCAAAAACATTGTTGTATACTGTATAGGTGATGCAAATTTAAAACCCTCACTATGATCGATATAATATTGAATCTTCCCTGGCAAATAACCACTGAAATATTCACCTATTGGTGCAAAAAAATATATACCAAAAATACTTCCGGATAATAAAACAAAGATAAAAACAGTTCTAAGTTTAGTAAATGGAATCAATAATAGAACACTGGTCGATAAATGTGTTAATGGAACAATGATAAATGCAAGTAAATATTTCCAATTATAACGACTAAAGAACAATATTAGAATACAGAAGAAAGAGAGCGCCAAACCATGTCGAAGAACATTTGAAAAATATTCATAGAAACGATAATCTGATAATAAAAAAGCAAAAGAAAGGACTGGGTTGATCGATTTGCTTAGGACAAGATACAAAATAGGAAATAAAATAACAAAAGAAACAAAAAATTTAAATATAAAAAAACTATGGAAAGAAAACTTTTCCGATATGCTTGCGACAATACCATAACCATAGTCCAACCCACCTACAATGGATGAGCAGTCTTCTCCTTTTTTAACGAGACAACTAAAGTGCTCACTATAAACAGCGGTATCATTTCTGTCTTTATTTACGTCACTACGATTACTCGAAATTAAAGATAACACAATAGAAATAATTATAGTTATAGAAAAAATTAATATACTATTTTTTCTAAATTCAATTGCACTCGTATTAATCAAAACTTTCACTCATCCAATAAATATTATAATTACTCATTTATCTACAACCCAAAGAGATCTTTGCTGCCTGAAATAAATAAAACTTTTAGCTATTAAAGCAAGACCAAACGCAAGCCAAAGTAGCATAAATTCTTTAAAGTATAACTTCGCAAAAAAAACATGCATTATAGATAATACTAAACAGCAAGTGGAAACTAAATAGATAGATGCTCTAGGTAACTTTTTCCAAAAATGACATGATAACTCTGTACGAATAATCAAAAAGCACCAAAATGAGATAGCAGTTGCAGAAGCCGCTCCCTTTAAACCATAAACCGGAACGAGAATGTAATTAAGAGAAATATTAATTAATAACGCAAAAACAGAACCAATCATGATAAATTTAGTTTTTATTCGCTAAGTTAATTCCTACGACAGTAACTTCTGATAAGGTATAAAACAATGGGTAAGCAACACAGGCAACAAGTAGGAACTCAACACTAGCGTACTCAGTGGGAAGTATATAGGGTAGCAGCCACGATAAAAGGCCAGCTAGGGAGAAGATACCTCCGATGGCAAAAGTCATCCATCTTGTCACCGCATCCACATTTTCCAAACCTTTGCCTTTTGCAGCCCACTCGTACACCATTGGCGCCCATATTGTTGAAAAAACGCTCTGCAATACTAGTACCGCACCAGAAAAACTGATAGCTACAGAATATATACCTAATAAATCAAACCCCAAATAATGCTTAATAAAAACTCGATCTAATGAGGTCATACACCAGAAAGACAAACCGGATATAACCAAAGGTAAGGAAAACTTCAATAACTCGACTTGAAATGATTTATTGAACTTAGCCTTCATCGCTAATAGCCACTCTCTCCGTGTAACAATTACTGAAACAACTACAGCAAAGAGAACTCCTATTATTTGAGCAAATAATAACCAAATAAATGTTTTTTCGGAAAGGAAATAAGAATAATAGAGGAGAACCAACACTGTCATAAGTTTAATCGATATTTGAGTTATAGAAAACAACCATCCTTTGTTTTTCATTCTCAGAATCATACTTGAGCTTCTATAAATAAATAGAAGAATGGCGTAAGTAACAATAATAAGCATTGGAACTAAGCCTTCAACTCCAAACCATTCCTTAGACCAAGGGAGTAATAAAACAAACACTGACATAACTGCTGAAAGTAATATAAGTCCAGGTATAAAGGTTTGTATTAACAACCGAGGAGAATCGTCTTCATCATAATAAAAACGGATATACGCCTGATCTAATCCTAGAGATAAAACCAACAAGCAGAAACTTGAAAACATTACGACAAAATTCATTTTTCCGATTACTTCAGGTGGAAAAATCCATGCCGTAAGTGGGACAGACAGTAAACTCAAAGCAGCCAGACCAATTGGACCTATTGAGAATGACAATATTCGATTAAGTAATGGCTTCTCTTTTATCATTTTAATGTTCCATCCACGACACTAATTGACTAACCAATGTTTCTTTTGAGAAGGCACGACTAATAATTTCTCTATTATTTTTTAACGACAGTTCAGGTAGTCTTACTATCTCTTTATCATTAATATCTCCAAGTACAAGCCCCAAGCTTAAGAAATATTTTGCTGAAGAAATATTAAGGTTCATATATACAGTAACACCAAGACCTAATAACGTAATGATATTCCCCATGGCTTGTTGGCGATTATGTGCAAATATTGCAATATCAATACTGGACTGCCATTCTCGGTATTCTTTTAAGGACATAAACTCAAGCATAGGTACAAATGAATCACCATGAATTTTCTTTCCAACATCCGAAATATGTTTCGCGTGATTTTTATCTCCGTATGACAGCGGAACAAACAATTTATAGGTAGATGGAACCCCATGTTTTAAGCGATGTAAAATTTTTTCATGGTTGTTTTCTGGATCTGCTGAATTTCCCAACTGAATAGATAATGGAAGAGAGAACTCTTTTTTCGCCAATTGTAAACTATTGTCAAAACAGTTACTCTCGTACACTATGCAATATACATACTGACCTTTAGCTTTATATTTTTCTCGAACATGCACTAAGTCACCCTTAACACAAGTAACCAATCTACCAATACGGGGCGCAATGATTCTTTTACAAAACTCAGACGTATGATGCATTACCGATAATAAGGGAGAATTTTCGTCGGGTGTATCAGGATATATATCCCCACCCCACATGACCCATGAACATTTCTTTAATAGCCAAGGCTGCGCCACTAATAACAAAATTGTCCCCAAATCAAATAAACCATGTAAAACAATTTCATCCGCTTGGTTCATTTCATAACCAATTTTGAAATTTCTTAGTAGTTTACCTTGAAGATACTCTAAATCTCCGCCCGCTTCGATTGGATATTTATCTACATTAGACCCAAATGTAATAAAGTGATGTTTGTTTACCGTTAATTCATCACGAACAAGGCGTACGAAGGCAGGGATGAACTTATCCAAATAACATACATGAAGTATTTTTTTAGACACTAATACAAGTCCTATCAGAGAAAAAACAAGTAACTTCAGAAATAACCTTATCCACTTCTTCTTTGGTCATACCATAATAAATAGGCAAACGTAACAACCTTTCACTCTGACTGCTAGTATGTAAGTCATCTCCAATGAAACTCGAATACTTCAATCCTGCAGGAGAACTATGTAGAGGTATATAGTGAAATACTGCCATTACACCTCTAGTTTTTAAAAACGAGATCAACGAGGAACGGGTATTAAGATCCTTAACTTTGATATAGAACATATGTGCATTGTGATTAACTTCCATAGGGATACTAGGCAAATCAAGTGAACCTAGTTCACTCAACTTCATTAGTCCTGTATAATAGCTGCGCCAAGTAGTAAGTCTATTTTCATTGATCAAAGTGGCATTTTTCAACTGGCTCCATAGATATGCGGCTTGGATTTCACTTGGTAAATAACTACTACCTAAATCAACCCAAGAATATTTATCAACCATACCTCTGAAGAACAAACTTCTATTCGTGCCTTTTTCACGAATTATTTCTGCTCGTTCAGAAAACTTAGAATCATTTACAAGTAATAGTCCGCCTTCACCACCTGAAGTATAATTTTTTGTTTCATGAAAACTAAATGCGCCTATATGACCAATGGTTCCTAAATATTTACCTTTATAAGTTGTCATCATCGCTTGGGCAGCATCTTCAACAACATATAATTGGTTTTCATTAGCAATATCCATTATTGTATCCATCTCACATGCCACGCCAGCATAGTGCACCACTACTATAGCTTTAGTTTTTGGTGTGATAGCTGCTTCAATCAAAGATTCATCAATGTTCATAGTATCAGGTCTAATATCGACAAACACCACCTTTGCCCCCCTCAGCACAAAGGCGTTTGCCGTGCTAACGAAGGTGAAACTAGGCATGATCACTTCATCACCTGGTACAATATTTAGAAGAATGGCTGCCATTTCCAAGGCTTGTGTGCAATTGGGTGTCAATAAAGCTTTGTTACAGCCAAATACTTGCTCAAACCATTGATGACAAAGTTTCGTAAACTTCCCATCTCCTGACATTTGATCACTACGCATTGCTTCCAAAACATATTGGTCTTCATCACCTGTGTACGGCGGTTTGTTAAATTTAATCATTTTTATATACCTAATTCAGTCAATATAGAAGGCAATTCAAGAGAGGGGGTTTATGAAAGAATGTCCAAACCTTCCAACACTACTGGTAAGCTTACCAGTCGATTTTTGATTTTTATAGTTTGTACATTTTAAGTATTTTCAATTTCGATAAAAATCGAACCTTGACAATAAAATTATCACACAAAAATGTAATAACATTTAACTCACTCTAAATCATTCTATTCATGGAAATATCAATAACTTTAGTGTTGAAATACAACCCAGCGGTATCTTAAATATAATAATAAATTATATATTAAAATTTGACACTTAATTTATTATTAATGCTAGGTTATATCATACCGTGTATAAGTTATAAGAACTCAACACTTCGATTAAAAATTAAATATCAATGAACTTTCATTACTCATATTAAATTTTTTAAATATTGTCCATAGCTATTTTTCATCATCGGTCTTGCTAAGACTTCTAATTGCTCTTTAGTTAGCCAGCCATTATTAAAAGCAATCTCCTCTAAACAAGCAATTTTATACCCTTGACGCCTTTCTATTGTTTCAACAAACATTGCGGAATCCAATAGTGATTCATGCGTACCAGTATCTAACCAAGCAAATCCTCGTCCTAACAGCTCAACATTTAACTCGCCTTTTTCGAGATAGGCTTGATTAACACTTGTTATCTCAAGCTCTCCACGCTCCGATGGTTTTACTTTTTTTGCAATATTAACAACGTCGTTATCATAGAAATACAAGCCTGTTACAGCAAATTTTGACTTTGGTTTGACAGGTTTCTCTTCGATTGAAAGTGCCTTCATATTTTCATCAAAATCAACAACCCCAAACCGTTCAGGGTCTTGAACTTGATAACCAAAAACTGTCGCACCAGAACTTTTAGAAGCAGCGTTTAAAAGAAGTGGAGAGAAGCCATGTCCCCAAAAAAGGTTATCACCTAATACTAAACAAACAGAATCATCACCGATAAATTCTTCGCCAATAATAAATGCCTGAGCTAAACCATCAGGGCTCTCTTGAACCTCATAACTTAAATTGATTCCAAAATCACTACCATCACCCAGCAAGCGAATAAAACTATCTTTATCATCAGGAGTTGTAATAATCAGAATATCTTTAATACCAGCAAGCATTAACACCGACAGTGGATAGTAGATCATCGGTTTATCATAAACAGGTAATAACTGTTTCGATACGCCTTTAGTAATTGGATAGAGACGCGTTCCCGAGCCACCAGCTAATACAATACCTTTCATTACTTCATATCTCCTGTTACTACACCTAGACGCTCGCGTTGGTAACTACCATCTTGCACATTTAGACACCACTTGGAGTTGTCTAAATACCATTGTACTGTCTTACGAAGACCCGTTTCGAAAGTCTCCTCCGGTGTCCAACCTAATTCTCGTTGCATCTTAGATGAGTCGATAGCATAGCGGCGATCGTGACCTGGGCGATCTTGTACATACGTTATCTGCTCAGCATACTTAGTGTCTTTTGGAACTAACGTATCAAGGATGTCACAAATAGTGTTAACAACTTCAAGATTCTGCTTTTCGTTGTGACCACCAATATTGTAGGTCTCGCCTACTTTGCCTTCGGTCACGACTTTGTAGAGTGCTCTAGCATGGTCTTCTACGAACAACCAGTCACGAATTTGGTCACCTTTACCGTATATAGGAAGGTCTTTTCCTTCCAACGCATTAAGAATAACCAGTGGGATCAATTTTTCAGGGAAATGATACGGGCCGTAGTTATTTGAACAGTTAGTGACGATAGTTGGCAAGCCGTAAGTACGCAGCCATGCGCGAACTAAATGGTCACTTGATGCTTTTGAAGCAGAATAAGGACTAGATGGTTCATAAGATGTCGTCTCCAAGAACATTGGGAGCTCTGTACCTTCAGGAACTTCATCAGGGTGAGGAAGGTCGCCATAAACTTCATCTGTAGATATATGATGGAAGCGAAACTCTGCTTTTGCTTGATCTTCGAGTTTATTCCAGTACTCGCGTGTCGCTTCCAATAACGTATATGTTCCAACTACATTCGTTTCAATAAATGCAGCAGGACCAGTGATAGAGCGATCAACATGCGACTCAGCAGCTAAGTGCATTACCGCATCCGGTTTATGCTCAGCAAAAACACGGTCAAGCTCTGAGCGATTACAGATGTCTACTTGCTCGAATGCATAACGTTCATTTGAATCAACATCGACAAGTGACTCTAAGTTACCCGCATAAGTGAGCTTATCAACGTTTATAACGCTGCTCGATGTATTACTGATAATATGTCGGATAACTGCTGAGCCAATAAAGCCGGCACCACCAGTAACTAAAATTTTCATTATGCCCATACTCCCTTTGTATCCACAATAACGAGGTTCTCTGGTAGCTTTTGTAATTTCTTAAACTCTGAGTGATCAACTAACAAGACAGCTATGTCCGTTTTATTAATTGCTTCCTCTAATTCAACTAGTTTTGCATTATTAGAAAATGAAGATGAAAGCTTAGATATATTTGGTTCAATAAAGCTAACTACTGAAGGGTGCTCTGCTGCAATTTTTTGAGCTATCGATAATGATGGGCTCTCTCGCAAATCATCAATATCAGGTTTGAATGCAAGACCAAAACAGCTAATACGTACGTCTGAAGCTGTTTTAGTCGGATTTGCCTGTAGAAACTCTGCAACAGCTAGTTTTACTTTATTAATGACCCATTCAGGCTTTGCATCATTCACTTTTCGCGCTGTGTGTATAATTTGTGCTTCAACTGGTGTTTTTGAAACAATGAACCAGGGATCAACTGCGATACAATGACCACCTACGCCTGGCCCTGGTTGTAAGATATTGATTCGAGGATGACGATTTGCTAAAGATATTAATTCCCACACATCAATATCTAACTTATCGCAAATAACTGACAATTCATTCGCAAAAGCAATTTGCACATCACGACAACTATTTTCGGTTAGTTTGGCCATTTCTGCAGTACGTGCATTAGTAATAACACAATCGCCCACAACAAAGTTTTTATATAGCTCCACTGAACGCTCTGAACAACGTTTTGAAATACCACCAATTACTCGATCATTTTCAACTAGTTCACGAACAACATGACCAGGCAAAACACGCTCAGGACAATGCGCAATATTTACATCCGCTTGTTCACCAACGCGTTGTGGAAAACTTAGATCAGCACGAGCTTCGGCTAGCCAATCAGCCATCTGCTCAGTCGCACCAACAGGAGATGTTGATTCTAAAATAACTAAATCACCTTTTTTTAGAACAGGTGCAATGGCTTTGCTCGCTGCCTCAATATAACGAAGATCTGGCTCAGGTACTTCGCCTTTAGCACATTCTTTAAAAGGAGTAGGTACAGCAATTAAAAATGCATCTGCCGGCTCAGGTTTTATAACCGCTTTTAGGTAACCTTCAGTTACGGCTGCCTGCACTAGCATATCAAGATCAGGCTCAACAATGTGTATTTTACCTTGGTTAATAGTGTCCACTGCATGTTGGCTAACATCTACCCCAATCACTCTTAACTTTCTTGATGCAAACATTGCTGCTGTCGGTAGCCCGATGTAACCTAAGCCTACAACTGAAATTGTTTCAAAAGACATTATGCTTCCCTAAAGTTCTATTTTGCTAATTCGTTCAAAATTATTTTGCAAGCCTGCCCATCCCCGTATGGGTTGTGTGCAAAACTCATTGCTTGATATGCAGCTTTATCAGTCAATAAAATCTGTAAGTTCGCTGTAATCATATTTATATCCGTTCCAACTAACTTAACAGTACCCGCACCAACCGCCTCTGGTCGCTCGGTCGTATCGCGCATTACCAATACCGGTTTACCTAAAGAAGGCGCTTCTTCTTGAATACCACCCGAGTCGGTTAAAATGATGTGCGCGCGACTCATTAAATAAATAAATGGCAGATACTGTTGAGGTTCAATCAGATGAATATTATCGATACCAGCTAATATACGATTGACTGGTTCACGGACATTAGGATTTAAATGCATCGGATACAGGATTTGTGTGTCCGGGTGCGCTTTAGCAGTGATAGCAAGCGATTCACAAATGCGCTCAAAACCGCCACCAAAACTTTCACGGCGATGGCCGGTAACCAAAATTAACTTTTTGTTTTCATCTAAGAATGGAAATTGAGCAGAAAGCTTGGCGTTCAAATTTCTATCAGAATCAATTCTGTCCTTTACCATCAGCAAAGCGTCAATTACGGTATTACCCGTTACTGAAATATCTTCTTGATTAAAGTTCTCTTTTAAAAGGTTCTCTTTGGATGTTTGAGTTGGTGTAAAATGATATTTGGTTAAGGCGCCCGTTAATCGGCGATTACCTTCTTCTGGCCACGGTGAGTAAATGTTACCGGTACGAAGGCCAGCTTCCACATGACCTACTGCGATTTGCTCGTAGTAAGCCGCTAGGCTAGCAGCAAACGTCGTTGCGGTATCACCATGCACTAAAACCACATCAGGTTTAAAATCTTCTAGCACTGGTTTAAGCTCTAACAAAATACGCGCGGTGACTTCGTTGAGCGTTTGACCGACTTTCATTAAGTTCAAATCATAGTCTGGCGTGATTTCAAACAACTCTAAAACTTGGTCAAGCATTTCACGGTGTTGAGCGGTAACACAGCACTTTGCTTCAAAGCGATCATCTGTCGCTAGAGCATGAACAAGAGGTGCCATTTTGATGGCTTCTGGACGTGTGCCAAAAACCGTAAGGATTTTTTTCTGGGTCATCTTATGAAGTTTCCAACCGGCAGGTGAAATTAAATGATTGATTTTTATAGCTTCTAGCCTCGGTCAATTTTAAGACACTGAGACACTTTTTATTCATTTTAAGACAGTCGACTTTCGCCTATCTCTTATAAAGCCTAAATTTTGCTTATTTTAAAAAACCGCCCCAATAGGCCGTAAACGCCTCTTGTTCAACCTTTAGGTTTGCCATTCATTTGAATTTGGGTACGCTACCGCCCTTAGGTTTGGCTCCTAAAGGCAAGATGGTGCTGCTTTTATGCAGTTCCATACGGTTCTAATTAGTATTCTAACGTCAATTTTAGCAACATACGCGTGTATTAACCAGCGTATTCCTTTGTCTAACTTGCCAGCCTGTGACTACTTACTCACCCAACGAAAACATTGTTCGTTTTGCAAGTACTTAGAGCCTATAAAGCACCAGCCTTCTTGTGTCGTATCGCAATAGCGTTTTCTATAAAAATATCCGTCTTCTTAAAAAGCGGCTTTGCTTTATACTGCTCGAGAAGGGAATAGTGGGATCGAACTTTAGTATTGAATACAAATAACTTTAATTTCAATATGACTTTTTATGATAGTCACGATTAAGGAGGCGACCAATGGCAATGGATGCTTTCGACTTTGAAAATATATCGTAGTAAGAAGTGCTTGGATCATGACTTGCCACCTAGACACTTGAAGTCACTGATTTCGTTATCAGAAAATTCTGACTATGTAGCTTTGGCATCGGTAGGGGGAAGAAGCGATCTAAGTAATGACGTGGTCGATTTAAACTTCCTTATCATCATAACTTATTGTAAGCAATAGCATTACCGATAAAGTGACACGAGCATGAATTGGGACGTCATATCATTTTTGTTTTCTATTCTTTCAGTTCTCTAGAGTGATATAGTATCCTACACATATCAAGTTTTTAATCGGTGGTTAATATGAAAAATATTATTTTAGAAAAATTCAATGAGGCTCTTGAGCAAACAGATGTAGAGCAACGTTACGAAGATATTCGTGATGACCAGATTTTACTGGAAAGTGGATTAGACTCTCTAGGATTTGCAATCCTAGTTGCTCTACTTGATGAAGAGTTAGATTTAGACCCATTCCAACAAATGGAAGATGCTGTATATCCAACAACCTTTGGTGAATTTGTAGAGATTTATGAAAAGTACTCTGTATAAGCAAAATTGTTTGATTGATCTTGTAAAACGAGTTCCTCTCGATAGGGTTTTTCTTTCGACACCTACATCATCTTATACCTATAGCGATGTCGTTGAACTAAGCGATAACCTCAGATCAAACTACTCTCAACTAGCTAATAAAAACTGTGCCATTATTTCTGATGATCGAGAATCTTTGGCGCTACTTTTACCTGCGATAGACTCTATTTGCGGTAGTGTATTCCTGTTACCTAAAGACGCAGAGGGACACGAAGAGATATTCTACCAGTCGGCTGACATCCATTACGTCATAAACTTATCTGCAGGGAAAGTGTCCGATGTAAAAGTAGTATCAGATCAACAGCCAACCCAAAATGAGCAAGTAAAAACATATATTCTCGCTACATCTGGAACAACGGGTACGCCAAAACTGGCCAGTTATTCGTTAGCTACTTTGCTCGCAACTGCAAAGAATGATATCAAGCGAGGAGAGGAGTTTACTTGGGGCTTAACCTACGATGTGAATCGATTTGCGGGTTTGCAGGTTTATCTTCAGACACTGGCTGCTGGTTCGGCGCTTGCCGTACCACCAAGCACAGCAAATATGAATGAGATCATTACTCTATTTGTACGCTCTTCAGTGAACTGTCTATCTGCGACACCATCTTTTTGGCGCAAAATGTTGATGGAGCCTGAACACAGAAAACTTCCATTAAAACGTATTACTCTGGGAGGTGAAATCAGTAACCAGAGTGTACTTTCAGCATTGGAGCAATGCTACCCTTCTGCGATGATCATCCACATTTACGCCTCTACTGAAGCAGGCGTAGGTTTTGTTGTTAAGGACAAAAAAGAAGGCTTCCCCTCGTCATATTTGCACGATGATTCAACTCTAGCGTGCCAATTAAAAATTATTGATGGCAACTTATGGATCAAAAGTAATAACGGCTGCTCTAAGTTTGTAAGAGGCAATTTAGATATTAATGATGAAGGGTTCATTAATACGGGGGATATGGTCTGCCTCGAAAATAAGCGGGTGCTTTTCCAAGGGCGTGAAAGTGGATCAATTAACGTCGGTGGCAACAAGGTTATGCCTGAAAAAGTAGAGTCTGTACTTGAACAACACTCGCACGTAGTAATGGCAAAGGTTTTTTCAAAAGCTAACCCAGTGCTTGGAGCTCTCGTAGCTTGTGAAGTTATTATTGGTGATAGTGCAAAAGAGCTACCACCTAAAGATGTTAAGCGAGAAGTCTTATCATTCTGTAAAAAAAGTCTTCAATCATTTGAAATACCAGCCTTGTTTAAAATTGTTGAGACAATCACAACCAATGCGACTGGTAAAAAGGTAAGAAGTTAATGAAAAATGTCATCATTACAGGCTGTGCAAAAGGGCTTGGTTTAGAAACATCGAAAATGCTTGCAGAAGCTGGATACAAAGTAATTGGTATTAGTCGTACGCCAACCAATGAATATCAACAATTGCAAGCAAGTTATCCTGAAGCTGTATTCTTTTATCAGTTTGATTTTGCAGAGGTTAAAAAAATCTCAGAATTAGTCAAACTGGTTACTCAAGAGCATGGACGCATTTTTGGACTAATCAATAATGCCGCTTTAGGACATGATGGCGTATTGGCAACAATGCATGAATCTGATATTTCATCACTCTTAAAAGTCAATGTTGAAGCACCGATCTTATTAACAAAATATGTATCTCGCTCTATGTTACTTAACCGTGGTGGGCGTATTGTCAATGTTGGCTCAATTATTGGTTCTACGGGGTTTAACGGTTTAAGTGTTTATGGTGCAACCAAGTCAGCGCTTAGTGGTTTTACCAAATCATTAGCAAGAGAGTTGGGTAAATCCCAAATAACAGTGAATACGCTTGCTCCTGGTTACATGGAAACAAACATGACTGATGGTCTTGTTGGAGATAAGCTAGAAAAAATCAAAAGACGTAGTTGTTTAGGTCGTCTTGCCAATGTTAGAGATGCAGCAAGCATGGCTTTATTTTTGTTATCTGAAGATGCTGCGGGTATTACGGGTGCAACATTTACCGTTGATGCAGGTAGTACTGCCTAAGGAGGGTATATGATTAAAGGTCGTTATACACCATGGGATGAAAGAGCGTTAATGGTTAGTACCTTCGAAATCCAAGATATTGACTATAGTAGTGAAAGAGAATGCTTGCATAGCTTAAGTAATAATGATTTTTGTAACGCAGAACTGATTTATGGTCGATTCCCTGCAAAGAACCTGAAAATTAAAGAGCTAATGCTAAAATCAGGATATTTTGTTTCAGAGACTAGCTTCATTGTTACATTAAATAATTTAAAGTCTTTTAATTTGCCTAGTATTTATTCAAGAAGAAAGATTGATGTGTCTATATTAAATACATCTGAATACCATGAGGTTGCTGAAATTTCTAAGGATATGTTTAATCACTCTAGGTTTCATGAAGACCCATTTATACCTAAAAATCATGCTAATGACAGGATGTCATTGTGGGTTAAAGACTTAGCAAATCAAAACGTAACGTGTTTGGTTAATAAGTCAACTTCTGGTGCAATTATATCATTTATGATATTTAAAGTTGTAGGTTCTAATGCTGTTGAATTGATTTTAGGCGGAAGTAAAAAAGGGCATGAACTTCATTCTCCTTTCTTTTGGGGCTCTGTTATTAATTATCTTAAAGAAAGTAATTACTCAAAGGTTTCAACAACAATATCTGCAGCTAATAGTGGTGTTTTATCTTTGTATCAGAGCTTAGGGTTTAAGATAACAGAAGTTAACATTGACTATCATAAGCACGTTAAACCTGTAACATAAAATTTGTTGTCCGAAATAGTGGGAGGTTACACTTTTGCAATCTCCCTGTATTACCTTTTAATTTATGTGGACGCTGACAGTTCCCCTAATAATCACTCTAGCCCTGCGTTGTGTGAACCTTTGATATCCGAACATTAGCCACGGATATTGGGGGTCGTTAATTTGATACCTCCGATGATTTGACACCTCTCTATCTAGACGAGGTAAAGGACATAACAGAAAAGAGGTTCGTGACGTTTATGTTTTCCCAGCAGCTTTCCGCGAAATACTCAGATAAAAGTGGTCTGTAGTTATTGTTCATACTCTATGGCCTGTTTGGCTAATAGTCGTTTTAGCTTTTCATTTTCAACGGCCAGTTATTTTTCCTATCGCTGATATTCCTATTCCTATTCCTATTCCTATTCCTATTCCTATTCCTATTCCTATTCCTATTCCTATTCCTATTCCTATTCCTATTCCTATTCCTATTCCTTTGCCAACTTTACGCCCCCCATAGATTTGAGGTTACTATAAATAGCTATCGTCCCCCCGTGACACCGACTTTCTCGGCTAGCTTAAAGAGCTTCGGCTTTAAATTCAGGAGTATATTTACCTCTCGAGACAAGGAGAGTTTACACCACTACATGCTTCCTCTGTATTCTCTTATCCTTTCTCGCTATACTCCTGACCTATAGTTTTTCGCCCAATAACGAATAAGAGTTCAAGATATGCAAGAGTTAGTGCCATTTGTTCAAGAGAATATGATTTTAGCCATCGTATGGATCGGCTTGGTTGTTGCCATCATTGCGAACGTTATCAAGACATCAAACGCAGCCTACAAAGAGATTACGGCAGCGCAAACCACACACATGATTAACCGTGAAAATGGTGTTGTGGTTGATATTCGTACTAAGGATGAGTTCAAAAAGGGCCATATTACGGACGCAGTTCACATTTTGCCGTCAGATATCAAAGCAAATAGCTTTGGTAGCCTTGAAAGCCACAAAGCAGACCCAATCATCGTAGTATGCAAGACAGGTCAAACTGCTCAAGAAAGCGCTAACCTACTGGTTAAAGCAGGTTTCGAAAACGTAAGCGTACTGAAAAGCGGCTTAGTGGCTTGGAGCGAAGCTAACCTTCCTTTGGTTAAAGGCAAGAAGTAGTTAAAGGCAAGAAGCGGCTGACCGATAAACTAACTTTCAGGCTCTGTTCGATAAATACAATGAACAGAGTCTAATTTAAAATTTTTAAGGACAAGAAAATGGCTGAAGCAGCACAACAAGACGCACAACAAAACTTCGCAATCCAACGCATCTTCCTGAAAGACGTCTCTTTCGAAGCGCCAAACTCTCCAGACATGTTTCAGAAAGAGTGGAATCCAGATGTAAAACTGGACCTAGACACTCAAAGCCGTGAACTTGGCGAAGGCGTTTACGAAGTAATCCTACGTTTAACGGTTACAGTTAAGAACGCAGAAGACACTGCATTCCTTTGTGAAGTTCAACAAGGCGGTATCTTCTCTGCAAGCGAAATGGAAGCTGGTCAACTGGCTCATTGCCTAGGCGCATTCTGCCCGAACATCCTGTTCCCATACGCTCGTGAAACAATTTCTAGCCTAGTGGTTAAAGGTACGTTCCCACAACTGAACCTAGCTCCAGTAAACTTTGATGCTTTGTTCATGAACTACCTACAAAACCAAGCTCAACAAGCTGAAGGCGAACAGGCTTAAGTCTCAAAGTAGAACTTAACTCTAACGATTCAAGCGCTAGTTAGCTTTTAAATGCACATCGCAACTTCTGCGATGTGCATTTTTTCTTTACACTGTACTAAGATTGAAAGCTCTTCTTACTTTAGTAGAAAGCTTTTCCAGAACTCTTCGATTTCCCTCATTATTTTTAGGTGGAAGCATGACAGAAACAACTCACCCGACTAACACGGCAGACGCTTACGGTAAAGAGATCACTATGACTGTAATTGGCGCAGGCTCTTACGGAACCTCTTTAGCGATATCTCTAGCGCGTAACGGTGCAAACGTTGTTCTTTGGGGTCATGACCCTGTTCATATGAATCGCCTTGAATCAGAGCGTGCGAACAATGAGTTTCTACCAAATATAGAATTCCCAGAAAGTCTTATCATCGAGTCAGATCTTGAGAAAGCAGTAACAGCAAGTCGCGACCTTCTCGTTGTCGTTCCTAGCCACGTATTCGGCGTCGTGCTTAACAGCATTAAACCTTACTTAGCCTCAGACTCTCGCATCTGTTGGGCGACCAAAGGCTTAGAGCCTGAAACCGGTCGTTTACTTAAAGATGTCGCGCATGATGTGCTTGGTGATGGCTACTCACTAGCTGTTCTATCAGGACCCACCTTTGCCAAAGAGTTAGCGATGGGCATGCCAACAGCAATTTCAGTGGCTTCACCAGACGAAAACTTCCTAGAAGAGCTGCAAGAAAAGATTCACTGTGGCAAAACATTCCGCGTATACGCAAACTCAGATTTCATCGGCATGCAGCTTGGCGGCGCGGTTAAAAACGTTATCGCAATTGGCGCTGGCATGTCGGATGGTATTGGCTTTGGTGCGAATGCACGTACCGCGCTTATCACTCGCGGCTTAGCTGAGATGAGCCGATTAGGTGCAGCTCTTGGCGCGCAACCAGAAACCTTCATGGGCATGGCTGGATTAGGTGACCTAGTACTAACCTGTACCGATAACCAATCGCGAAATCGCCGTTTTGGCTTGGCATTAGGCTCAGGTAAAGACGTCGACACTGCACAAGAAGAAATTGGCCAAGTAGTAGAAGGTTATCGCAACACCAAAGAAGTTTGGTTACTATCAGAACGCATGGGTGTTGAGATGCCAATTGTTGAACAAATTTATCAAGTGTTGTATCAAGGGAAAGATGCACACTTAGCGGCGCAAGACCTACTTGCTCGAGATAAGAAGTCAGAAAGATAACAAGAGCAGATACGGGATTCGAGTAATCGAGATGCGAAAAGAGTAAAGGCAGATACGAGATTCGGGTAAACGAGATACGAAGAGAGTAAAAGCGGATTGAGCGCTTAAAGAAGGCTGCTTTTCGTTACTCGTATATCGCAACTCTAATCTGTTCTTTACATCTCGCTCTTCGTATCTCGAATCTCGGTTACTCGCATCTGCTCTTATAGCTCTTCGTATCTCTCATCTCGCTACAAGTATCTGGTTTAAAGGAATGGATGGTAAAATGAAACACTGTGAACAACAAAAAGTTTGGCAATGCATTGTGAAAGAAGCTCGACAGCAGTCGGAGCAAGAACCTATGCTTGCGAGTTTTTATCATGCCACGATCATCAACCATGAAAGTTTAGGCGCTGCGCTCAGTTACATCCTAGCAAACAAGCTAAAAACAGCTTCAATGCCAGCAATGGCAGTGCGTGAAGTGGTTGAACAAGCATTCAAACAGGACCAATCGATTATTGATGCTGCCGCTTGTGATATTTGCGCGACGGTAAATCGAGATCCTGCGGTCGAGATGTACTCGATGCCTCTGCTTTACCTGAAAGGCTACCACGCTCTGCAAGGCTACCGAGTGGCTAACTGGTTGTGGAAGCAAGGCCGTATCGCACTTGCCACTTACCTACAAAACCAAATCTCGGTTGCTTGCCAAGTGGATATTCACCCAGCAGCTCGTATCGGTAAAGCTATCATGCTCGACCACGCGACAGGCATTGTAATTGGTGAAACCGCCGTCGTTGAAAATGATGTATCGATTCTTCAAGACGTGACCCTTGGTGGTACAGGTAAAGAAGGTGGCGATCGTCACCCTAAAATCCGCGAAGGTGTAATGATTGGTGCCGGCGCTAAAATCCTCGGTAATATTGAAGTGGGCGAAGGTGCTAAGATTGGCTCTTGCTCTGTGGTTCTACAAGCCGTGCCACCTCATACGACAGTCGCTGGGGTTCCTGCAAAAATTGTCGGTAAACCGAAAACAGACAAACCCTCTTTAGATATGGATCAAGGGTTCAACGGTCGCTCGCAAAATTTCATCCATGGTGATGGGATTTAAGAGCAGATGCGGGAATCGCGTAACCGTGATACGAAAAGACTAAGAGCAGATACGGGATGCGAGTAACCGAGATGCGAAAAGCTTAAAAGCAGGTTCGGGATTCGAGTAACCGAGATGCGAAGAGCTTAAAAGCAGATGCGGGATTCGAGTAACCGAGATACGAAAAGACTAAAAGCAGGTTCGGGGTTCGAGTAACCTAATACGAAAAGACTAAGAGCAGGTTCGGGATACGAGTAACCGAAATGCAAAAAGACTAAGAGCAGATGCGGGATACGAGTAACCGAGATGCGAAAAGACTAAGAGCAGATGCGGGATTCGAGTAACCGAGATGCGAAAAGACTAAGAGCAGATGCGGGATTCGATTCAGTGAAATTCGAAAAATCAAGAGCAGATGAATACAACTAAATGACGATAATGATGAAACAAATTCGAGCCATTAGCCGGACTCTTCTAGTATCTGCTAGCCTTTGCGCTGCTCTTTTATCTACATCGTCATTTGCCGCCTCTCAGGGGGAACTGAAAGGCGTGTCGAGTGAAATATCTCGCCAACAAAAAAACCTATCCTCACAGCAGAAAAAGCTCGATAGCCTGCAAGCAAGCCTCAAGAAACAAGAGCTATCCATCGCTTCGCTTGAAAGAGTGATTCTAGACAGTAAAAGGCAACTCAATACGGCCAATGCAAATATTGCCAGCTTAGACACCAAGATTAAATCGCTTACGGCTCAGAAAAAAGTCCATACCGATAAGTTAGAGCAACTGATTCAGACTTACTACATGACTAGTCGAGCTAAAGCTTCTTCTCACATCCTCAACACAGGTGTGGAAGAAGATCGCATCAGCCACTATTACCAACACCTTGCCAAAGCTCGCTCCGCAACAATCAAAACGATTGAACAGACGCAACTTGAATTAGAAGAAAGCCACAAACAGCGTCAACTTGAGCAAGAACAGATAGCAACACTGCTAAAACAGCAAACCACCAAGCGCGACAAGCTATCTAAGACTCAAACGCAGCGTAAGAAAACCGTTGGCAGCATCAAGAAAAACATCTCGGGCGATAAGAATTACTTGGCGGAGCTTCAGCGAAATGAAACTCGCCTGAAAGCTGAAATAGCGAAAGCAGAGAAAGCGGCTCGCGAGAGACGTAATGCAATCCCTATGGATGGGTTAGCCAAACGTAAAGGTAAACTGCCTTGGCCAATCAAAGATAAGGTGCTACATAACTATGGTTCACGCCAAACGGGCCAAATTAACTGGAAAGGCATGGTGATCAACGCCAAGTACGGTCAGCAAGTAAAATCCGTTTACTCAGGCACGGTGGTCTTTGCCGAGTATCTGCGAGGTTATGGTTTAGTGGTACTGCTTGACCATGGTAAAGGCGATATGACGCTCTATGGCTTTAACCAAGCACTTTTAAAGAAAGAAGGTGACAAGGTTAAAGCGGGTGAAGCCATCGCACTTGCTGGTGACACTGGCGGCCAAACTCGCCCATCACTGTACTTTGAAATTCGCAGAAACAGCCAAGCTCAGAATCCGAAGAGTTGGTTAGTTAGGTAAGAGCAGATACGGAATGCGTAGATCTTAAAAACAGATACGGGATTCGAGTAAACGAGATTCGAAGAGCTTAAAAGCAGATGCGGGATGCGAGTAACCGAGATGCGAAGAGCTTAAAAGCAGACGCGGGATGCGAGTAACCGAGATACGAAGAGCTTAAAATCAGATGCGGGATGCGGGGAACCGAGATGCGAAGAGCTTAAAGCAGAATCGGGGGCGAATGTTCCAGAGACAGAAAGGTTAAGAGTAGGTTCGAGGAAAAGGTGCTAATTAATCTTGAGCAACCCAAAAGAGTTAAGAGGCCTTTAACTAGTCACTTACAAAACCTCGTCATTCCAGAATTGAGGAACGAAATATCTGGAATCTCAGTCTCATATATTATTTGTCATGTTTAATTCACCACACCACAAAGATTCCCTATCGCGCTCGTACCTCGCTGTAGGGAGTGACGTCGCTATTTACAATGCGTGATGAAGACATCGATACGAATAACGCTAACCAAGAGCTTTAGAAAGCGAGTGCAGTAATCGTATTAATGAGTAACCACCGCTCTTCGTATCTCGAATCTCGGTTACTCGCATCTGCTTTTAAACTTTTCGTTTACTCGTATCCCGTTACTCGAATCTGCTCTTTCCCGATCTTCATTACTCGTATCTTTCTACTTAGAGTTCAACGCCCTTACACCATCTTCCAACAGTGTCAGCTGCTCAAAACCTTGGGCAGTCGCAATGGGCTTCACAGTCGCGATCATCTGCAGCATTCCTTGATGAACAACTTGCTCAGTAATTTGAGCTTTAGGAGACATCGCAGACTGATAAGCTAACCAACCCGATGCGATCAAGTGAAGAGAAGTGACCATCGATTTCATTTCCGAATCCGTTGCTTTAAGCAAGTTCAACTCAACAAAGGCTCTCATAATATCGACAAGGTTG
Source organism: Vibrio sp. 10N.286.51.C3 (assembly GCF_003050065.1). Classification (NCBI taxonomy): domain Bacteria; kingdom Pseudomonadati; phylum Pseudomonadota; class Gammaproteobacteria; order Vibrionales; family Vibrionaceae; genus Vibrio; species Vibrio sp. 10N.286.51.C3. The sequence goes on from NZ_PIGC01000009.1 coordinate 74,374, forward strand.
GTTTGCAACTTTTCTTGTACGGCCATGTAATCAAGGTGGAGTTTTTCATCACGTGACAATATTTCAGGCAGATTCGCATAGAAGAATCGGTACTTCCACATCAGTGTGAAAATAGAATCTAAGTAGCGCTTTAGTAGCGTGAGACTTTCTTGTTGTCCTTGGATTGGTGTAAACCGTTCGAGCAACTCTGTTGAATAGAGAGTAAAGATATCACGGACAATTTCTTGTTTGTTGCGGAAGTGGTAGTAGAGGTTGCCAGGGCTAATCTCAATATGTTCAGCAATATGATTGGTCGTAATACTACGCTCGCCGTGCTCATTAAAAAGCTCTAGAGCAGCGTAAACAATCTTGTCACGTGTTTTCATTAGTTATTAGTATCCCTATCCGTTTAGAGGTTCAGTATATCGCCACTAAACGGATAGATCGAGCTGTTAACATCTGGTCTAATTAGCATTAGCTAAACTAGAACCAGATTAATCACTGCCAAAGAGGTCTCGCGTGTAAACCTTATCTGCAACGTCAGCGATCTCTTCTACCATTCTGTTAGATACAATCACATCTGATACGGCTTTGAACTCTTCTAGGTCAGAATAAACCTTCGAGTTAAAGAAATGCTCTTCCTCTAACACAGGTTCGAATACGACCACTTCAATACCTTTAGCTTTCAAACGCTTCATGATGCCTTGAATCGAAGAAGCACGGAAGTTGTCCGAACCAGCCTTCATGATCAAACGATAAATACCAACAATTTTAGGTGAGCGTTTGATAATTGAGTCCGCGATAAAATCTTTGCGAGTGCGGTTAGCATCGACAATGGCACCCACAATATTGTTAGGTACATCTTGATAGTTAGCTAACAGCTGTTTGGTATCTTTCGGTAAGCAGTAACCACCATAGCCAAATGAAGGGTTATTATAGTGATTGCCAATTCGAGGATCTAAACCAACGCCTTCGATGATCTGACGAGAATCCAAGCCGTGCGCTTCGGCGTAAGAATCGAGCTCATTGAAATAAGAAACACGCATCGCTAGGTAGGTATTTGAGAATAGTTTTACCGCTTCCGCTTCTATGGAATTAGTAAATAGCACGTCGATATTCTCTTTTTCTGCACCTTCAACAAGAAGATTAGCAAACACTTTAGCGCGTTCAGAGCACTCACCAACGATAATACGTGATGGGTGTAGGTTATCGTACAGGGCTTTGCCTTCGCGTAAAAACTCAGGTGAGAACATAACGTTTTCACAGTTCAGTTCTTGCTTAACGCGCTCAGTATAACCAACAGGCACCGTTGATTTGATCACCATGACAGCATTTGGATTGATATCCATGACGTCTTTAATGACCGATTCTACAGAACTGGTATCAAAATAATTATTTTTTGGATCATAATCGGTTGGAGTAGCAATGATGACAAACTCAGCATCTTTGTAAGCCGCTTTATCTGTTGTCGCCCTGAAATTCAGCGTCTTAGTTAATAGAAAGTGCTCAATCTCATTATCTACAATCGGCGACTGCTTATTATTCAGCATTGTCACTTTTTCATCGATGATATCTACCGCGACTACTTCATGATGTTGTGCTAACAGCATTGCGTTTGATAGACCTACATACCCAGTACCGGCTACTGCAATCTTCATGATAATACCTATAGTTTTGAGTAATTAACTCAACATAATTTATAACTTAGCTTGCCGTATCATACTCTGGTTGGGGAATTATTCCACTAGCCCGCTTTATCCATTCCTTGCTATACTCGTGACAGTTTTTTATTCAAAAGAGTTAGAAATTATGATTATCGTAACTGGTGGTGCTGGCATGATTGGCAGCAATATTGTTAAGGCGCTAAATGAAGCGGGCCACAACGATATTCTGGTCGTCGACAACTTAAAAGATGGTAAGAAATTTAAGAACCTTGTAGACCTAGACATCACTGATTACATGGATCGTGATGATTTTCTAACTCAAGTTATGGCTGGTGATGATTTCGGTCATATTGAAGCTATTTTCCATGAAGGTGCATGCTCTGCTACCACTGAGTGGGACGGCAAATACATGATGCTTAACAACTATGAGTACTCAAAAGAGCTACTTCATTACTGTGTTGAGCGTGAAATCCCTTTCTTGTATGCATCTTCAGCTGCGACTTACGGTGAAACCGATACTTTCATTGAAGAGCGAGAGTACGAAGGAGCATTGAATGTCTACGGCTATTCAAAACAACAATTTGATAACTACGTTCGCCGATTAACCGCGGATGCTGCAGCGCATAACGAAACGCTTCCACAAATCGTTGGCTTCCGTTACTTCAATGTTTATGGTCCACGCGAGCAACACAAAGGCAGTATGGCATCGGTAGCATTTCACCTAAACAACCAAATGAACGCCGGTGAAAACCCCAAGTTGTTCGCCGGTAGTGAAACCTTCAAGCGTGATTTTGTATATGTTGGTGATGTAGCAGCAGTAAACCTATGGTTTCTAGAAAACGGTGTTTCAGGTATTTTCAACCTAGGTACAGGTAACGCAGAGTCTTTTGAAGAAGTCGCAAAAGCAGTCATCAAGCACCATGGTAAAGGCGAAATTGAAACGATTCCTTTCCCTGAGCATTTGAAAGGCGCTTATCAAGAGTTTACTCAAGCTGACTTAACCAAGCTTCGCAATACAGGTTGCGATATCGAGTTTAAAACAGTGGCAGATGGCGTCGCTGAGTACATGAAGCTCGTAAACGCATAGCTGTAAGCTTTATATTTCAGATTAAGACTATTAGTACATCCTATTTTTGTGGTGCATTATTAGATAATCTAGTAAACATAATCATTCCCCGAGTGACCGATATAAAGTTAACTCTCTGATTTAAATAATGTAGTGAACGAATGACCACACAACGCAATGATTTTGATCCAAAAGCTTACAATCCTGAGTTTGAATGGGGATTTCTAGCACCTAAATACTGGGGCACTTGGATTGCTGTTCTGTTATCGTCTTTAGTCTGCTTCTTACCTAATAGCATTCGTTTAGCACTCGCTAAATTTATGGCTAAGCAAGCTGTAAAAATCAAGAATAAGGCTAACCGCCGAGCTCGCGTAAACCTTGAGATGTGCTTTCCTGAGCAATCTGTGGATCAGCGCGAAGAAACTCTTTATCAGTCATACGTTACATCTATATCGTTTTTGATGGGCTTTGCTTCACTGACACTAAAGAGCAAAGATTGGTTAGAGAGCAATACCTCGATTAACGGCTTGAGCAACCTAACCGATATTACGGACAGTGGCGAGAATGTGATCTTGCTGGTGCCACACACATGGGCTATCGATATCCCCGCGGTATTATTAGCATCACGCAATTTACCTGTGTCTGCGATGGCGAAAGCACAAAAAAACAAACTCAGTGACTGGCTAATGCACCGACAGCGCGTGCAATATGGTGGTCGTGTTTACGACCGTAGCGGAGGCATCAAGCCTTTCATCAAGTCAGTACGTGATGGGTACCTGGGTTACTATCTCCCTGATGAAGATCTTGGTCGTGAACATAGTGTCTTCATCGATTTCTTCGCGACTCAAAAAGCAACAATTTCAGGCCTCGGCCGCCTCTCAAAACTTAGTAAGGCCAAAATCGTTCCTTTGTTTGCTCAATACGATAGCAAGACCGGCCAATACACGTTGGATTTTCACCCTGCACTACCCTTCCCAACAGGAAGCGAAGAGCAAGACGCTCGCATGATGAATCAATGCATTGAAGATTACGTGAGTAAGAACCCAGAACAATATATGTGGATCTTGAGACTTCTTAAGACTCGTCCGGACAGTAATGTAAACCCGTACTCATAATATGAATTTATATAAAAACATTCTTAAAACCCTTATACTTGCTCCTTACTTTTTTGCTTTTTCGGGCATGCTAATCATTCCGAATGGTGATAAGAAAATGGCTATATTTCTAATCATTGGCTCTTTGGCTAGCTTGTTTTTTTCTAAAATCAACAATATCAACCTAAAAGATCGCTTGTATAATCCATATCTAATTATTGTTATATTAGTAACATCATATAGTATATTCAGTTATTACACTCACGGTGCAAGCTCTAGAGAAATGAGGGCGTTAATCGTTACATCTATATTTCTAGCTTTTTACCCTCTGAAAGAAATAAAAAACAACCTGCTAATTTCATTATTATTCACAGGCAGCTTAGTTCTATTTTTAAATAGTTTTTATTACCATCAAATTTTAGGTTACAGTAGATTTTCTGGATATATAAACCCAATTCCATACGCAACTATATGTGCAATAATTGGTTCTATAGCATACTCATTAATATTATCAAGTTCTGATATTAAAGAAAGATTGATATGCACACTATCTTTACTACTTGTTATTTACCCTTTAATAACAAGCGAATCGCGAGGAGTGTGGTTAGCTCTTGTTTTTTCTATAACTTTAGTATCTTTACGCCATATATCACATAAAAATCTCACAAAAAAAACAATAACCAATCTGATTATTCCTATATTAATAGTATCTATTGGATCTTTAACATTACTAAAAGACAATATAGAGTTAACAATTAAAAAAACTCAATCAGAGATACATCAAATAGAGTCTGGTGAGTTAAATAATTCCATAGGATTAAGATTTCAAATGTGGTTAGCAGCTCCAAGTTTAATAAAAGACAATATCATACTAGGCAGTGGCGATAAGCATCAATTAGAAATAAAACAACTCTATGATGACGGAAAAATATCTTCCTCGTTATATGAATTTAACCCAACACACTATCACAACCAATTTTTAGACAAATTTATAAAGTCTGGGATTGTTGGGTTAATTATGTTAATTGCACTGATGATATATCCAGTGATAATTAGTCATAAACTATCAACACGTAAAGAAATGCTAGTTCTTAGTATTGTATCAGTGATATTCATAGCATCACTGTCTGATGTACCGCTCAATCACCCGCAACCTTTAATACTATTCTTGTTACTATTGTTTCCTATTTGCTCAAGATGTAAGAGAGTTTCCAATGACTAAAATCTTTGTCATAAATTTAGAATCTTCCACAGAGAGAAAAGAGAACATTAGTCGTCAATTAGACGAGCTATCCCTTCCTTTCGAGCTATTTTCTGCCGTGGATGGCAGAACATCACCTCCTCACCCGTTACTCAATCGTTACAATGATGACTTAAGTCAAACATACCGAGCAAAGACACTTAATGCAGGACAACTAGGGTGCTATGCAAGCCATTTTTTATTATGGGAAAAGTGTGTTGAACTCAATCAGCCAATAATCGTAATTGAAGATGACGCTCTTTTATTTAAAGAGGCATTTATTAATTTCATTCAAGATACCCGAGCTATACCAGAATCTGTAGAGTGCATTCGATTATTTAGAAATAAGCGTCGTAAATATGATTCTTACGAAGTGTTCGGAGCTAAATCTACCAGCATTCATAAGTTCACTAAAGGACACATGAGTGCAACAGCCTATTTCTTAAGACCTTCAGGGGCGAAAAAATTCCTTAAACACTCAAAAGAATGGTATATGGCAGTAGATATTTACATGGATCGATTCTGGCAAAACGATGTTGAGTGCTATGGCACTGCGGTACCCTGCTTAACGAATGACCCAAAGTTTGATTCTGATATCGGATATGAAAAGCGCACCAGAACAAGAAGCTTCTTCAAGAAATTTAAGCGTGAGTGGTTCAATTTAAACGAAACCATTCAGCGTCATCTACATAATATAAAATTCAAAATCAGTATAAAAAAACAATGAACTTTATGAAGTTAGAATGCTCTTATGCATACAAATTGACACGCAGTCGATCGAGGTAACTATGGCAGATGACATTTCAAATCTATATATGTGCTCTACGGTAAGGCATGTCATGCTAAGTGTTTTTCATGCTGTTGAGTCAAATAAAAATTCAACTATTGTATTGTTTAATGACTACCAAAGTATTCCCTCTACACTTATAAATACATCTAACTTGCCAAGCAATATTAAAATTGTATTGGCTAGTAGAGATGAATTAACATCCGTAATAAAACAAAAAGGTCTAATTGGCAAGTTTATACTCAAGTCATCTATACTAGGCTTTCGTATCCCTGACTTTCTAAAGAGAACATTAATTTCATATATTAATGCCTATGAAGAAAAAATATTTCTAGATTTAGTTAGTTATGAACTTTTTGTTTTCAATGATGACAATAAAATGTCTAGATTGTTTAGATTACTGGTTCCCAACTATAAGATGATTGAAGATGGAATGAGAAACTATATTGAAATACCTATTCATAGTCCAATAAAAAAAATATTTAGAAAATTAAAGGGCTACCATTCAAAGACAATGATCATGGGAGAGAAAAATGAGTGTCTAGAAATTCACCTTCTTTCACCCGATAAATCACCATCACAAATACATAGAAAAGTACAAAAGCTTAATATTTCACAATCAACATATGCGACAGACCTATTATCAAAAATATTCCAAGTCGATAGTTACACACACGAAAAAAGAACTATAATTCTCGCCACTCAACCAACATCTAAAGAAAACAATTTACGATTCAAAGATATAAACTTTGTCAAAAAAGTTTATCAAAACATTTATAAACAGGCAGTCAATGCAGGTTATAATGTTGTTTTAAAACTCCACCCATCAGAGCCAAAAGACGATTACAACAAATTCTTTGAAGGTGTTGAGCAATTACCACCTAAGCTTCCGGTTGAGCTATTCCTGATGTTGTCCGATAAGAAGATTGGGATTGTGTCGTTATTCTCATCCGTTGGTATGGGGCTGGAAGAATACTGTGACGTTTTTCAGATATTGAAACAAGAAGAAATAGCCGAAACAATCGATACAATTGTAAGCTTTGAGAAAAACCCTGCAGAATTAGACCTCAGGATTAAGCAAGTTTTACAAAAATTTGAATTATAATTACCTAAATTAATTATCCAATTAAGTTCAACATAAAGAGTAACTCGATGACTAATGCCTTATCACTAATCGGTCGTACGGAGATGCTGTTCAATTCTGATATAAAACAGCATCACAATGAACTAGCAGACATAATATCAAAATCTAGCTTTCTTGTTTTAGGTGGAGCAGGCTCAATTGGCCAATCTGTAACTAAAGAAATTTTTAAACGTAGCCCGAAGAAGCTGCATGTTGTTGATATTAGCGAAAACAACATGGTTGAACTGGTTCGTGATATTCGCAGCTCATTTGGGTACATCGATGGTGATTTCCAAACATTTGCCTTAGATATTGGCTCTCTCGAGTATGACGCGTTCATCAAAGCAGATGGTAAGTTTGATTATGTGTTGAACCTATCAGCACTTAAGCATGTTCGAAGCGAGAAAGATCCCTATACATTGATGCGAATGATCGATGTAAACGTGTTTAATACAGATAAAACCATTCAACAGTCTATTGATGCTGGCGCTAAAAAGTATTTCTGTGTATCAACAGACAAAGCAGCGAACCCAGTCAATATGATGGGCGCATCAAAGCGTATTATGGAGATGTTCCTAATGCGTAAAAGTGAACAAATGACTATCTCAACAGCGCGCTTTGCCAATGTTGCGTTCTCAGATGGTTCACTACTGCATGGTTTCAATCAGCGTATTCAAAAACGCCAACCTATCGTGGCTCCAAACGATATCAAGCGTTACTTCGTGACCCCTCAAGAGTCAGGTGAGCTATGTCTAATGTCTTGTATCTTTGGTGAAAATCGTGACATTTTTTTTCCTAAGTTGAGTGAAGCACTTCATCTTATTTCGTTTGCTGATATTGCCGTGAAATATTTAGAGCAACTTGGCTACGAGCCTCATCTGTGTGAAACAGAAGAAGAAGCTCGACAATTGGCTCATACACTTCCTGAACAAGGAAAGTGGCCATGTTTGTTCACAGCTAGCGATACAACGGGTGAGAAAGACTTTGAAGAGTTTTTCACGGATAAAGAAGAGTTGGACATGTCTCGATTTGCAAATCTTGGAATCATTAAAAACGACCCACTTTATGACCAAGAATTACTAACCTTATTCGAAGACAGCATTTTAGCGATGAAAGGCGAGAAAGCTTGGACTAAGGATCAAATTGTAAAACTCTTCTTTACCATGATCCCTGATTTTGGACACAAAGAAACGGGTAAATACCTCGATAGTAAGATGTAAGCGGAGTAAGTAATGAAAGCGACATCTATTGTTGAATTTGTTAGAGATACTTATAAAACTAATGAATTCATTCCGTTGCACGCACCAACGTTTAATGGCAACGAAAAAGCCTATGTTATGGAAACGATTGAAAGTACTTTTGTTTCTAGCGTTGGTAAATTTGTTGATGATTTTGAGCGAAAGATTGAAGCGTATACAGGTGCGGCTAAAGCGGTAGCGACAGTCAATGGTACTGCAGCATTACATGCGGCCTTGTACATGGCTGATGTTCAACGAGGAGACCTTGTTATTACACAAGCTCTGACTTTCGTTGCAACTTGTAACGCTCTTTATCATATGGGTGCCGAGCCTATTTTTGTGGATGTTTCTCCTGTGAGCTTAGGCCTATGCCCTAAAGCTGTAGATGCATTCTTAAGTGAGCATGCTGAAGTAACCAATACGGGGTGTATTCACAAGAATACAGGCAAACGAATTAAAGCGGTTGTCCCTATGCATACCTTTGGCCACCCTGTAGAGCTTGATGAGCTGGTTGCAGTTTGCCTGAACTGGAATCTTGTTTTAGTAGAAGATGCAGCAGAAAGCCTAGGTTCTTTCTATAAAGGTAAGCACACCGGTACTATTGGTGATGTGAGTGCAGTCAGCTTCAATGGCAACAAAATCATTACCACTGGTGGTGGCGGTATGGTTCTATGTAAAACTCAAGAACTAGGAGCACGAACCAAGCATGTCACTACGACAGCGAAAGTGCCTCATCCTTATGAATTTTTCCATGATGAGCCAGGTTTTAACTACCGCATGCCAAATCTGAATGCAGCGCTTGGTTGTGCGCAGATGGAAGTGATTGAGCAATACCTTATTCAAAAACGCAGTCTTGCTAATCAATACATAAGCCTGTTTGAAGGCACTGACATTAAGTTTGTTGTCGAGCCCAAGTACGCTAAATCCAACTATTGGTTGAATGCCATTATTTGTCCTGATGTTGAATTTCGTGAACATATATTGCAGGAAACGAATGCTGCTGGTGTCATGACTCGCCCAATCTGGAAGTTAATGCATCGTTTACCAATGTTTGAAAATGCCATGTGTGGCGATCTAACTCAGTCTGAGTTTATTGAAGCGCATTTGGTTAATTTACCTAGTACTCCAATTCTTAGAGCTGAATGATGACGAATATTACCATTACAGATTTGCCGTCAGACATATACTACCAGCGAGAATACTCTGCGCTATATGAAGGCGATGGTGAACATTTTGAATTTCAGTATGGTGAGGATAGCTCTTATGTTTGGTTTAGTGCTTTAAAACGTCCAATCCGAAGTGTTGCAGGGCAGACCATCAGCGAAGAGTTGTATGACTTAGAAACACCTTACGGTTACGGAGGTCCAATTTCTAACTCTTCAGATACGTTATTTTTACAGCGTGCATTTAGTGCTTACAGAGAGCATTGCAAAGCTCAGAACATTGTGTGCGAGTTCATCCGTTTTCACCCTTTTAATACTGTCGGTGAAATGCCGTCGTTATTTGACATGCATTTCCCTGAGCGCCAAGTCGTTATTGTTGACCTAGAAAAGAACACAGAAGAGCGCCGAAAATCATACTCAAAAACAACAAGAAACATCGTTAAGAGAGCTGAGAAAAACTTATCTGTCGATACAACATCAGTACAACTCTCTGATTTTATGGAGATGTACTACGAAACAATGAATAAAAACTCAGCCAGTGACTTTTTTTACTTCCAAGAAAACTACTTCAATGATTTGAATGCTTTAGATGGTGTGTCTTTACTCGCCACAAAGAAAGAAAGTACATATGCTTCAGTGGGCTTTTTCATGTGTGGTAAAGAACTCGCGCATTACCACTTGTCTGCCAATAATCAGGACATCGCTAAGGAAAATGGCAATTATTTGCTACTTGATGCCGCTTTTGAGCATGCTAAAAGCCAAGGTTGTCGTTACATGATGCTAGGTGGAGGTCGAACATCTTCTCCTGACGACAGTTTGTTCAAGTTTAAGTCGAAATTCTCTCCTTTAACGATGCCATTTTATATTGCGGGGTTAGATTTCTTACCCGAAAAGCGCCAGATGTTGAATCAAATGTGGATTGATCAAAGTAAAGATTCTACTACTCCGAAATTATTCCAGTTATACCGAGCTTAGAGGTAACTATGACAAACAATATTTTTATTATCGCAGAAGCGGGTGTCAATCATAATGGTGACATTGGTCTAGCTAAGAAGTTGATTGATGCAGCGGTAGAGGCTGGGGTTGATGCTGTAAAGTTCCAAACTTGGAAAACGGAGTTGCTCGTCACTGAAGATGCTCAAATGGCTGAGTATCAAGTGGAGAATACTCAACGAGAAGAAACTCAGTTTGAAATGCTCAAACGTCTTGAATTGAGCTACGATGATTTTGCTGACTTAAAAGCATACTGTGACGCGAGAGCGATCACCTTTATGTCGACACCTGATGAAGAACAGAGCGCAACGTTCCTTAATGAACTACAAGACGTCTTCAAAATTGGCTCCGGGGAGTTAACTAATACGCCGTTCCTACGTCATATTGCTGGTTTTAAAAAGCCCGTAATTCTCTCTACTGGGATGGGTTACTTATATGAAGTGGAGCATGCGATCAACACGCTTGTTGAAGCCGGTTTATCACTTGCAGATATTACAGTACTTCACGCCACTACAGACTATCCGACATCACCAGAAGACGTAAACTTAACAGCAATGTTAACGATTCAGAAAGCATTCCCTGGCGTTACCGTTGGGTACTCAGATCATACCTTAGGTATTGAAATCCCAATTGCCGCAGTGGCTATTGGGGCAAAAGTTATCGAGAAGCATTTTACTCTAGACAACAAAATGGAAGGTCCAGACCACAAAGCAAGTCTAGAACCTCATGAGCTGTCGGATATGGTAACCGCTATTCGCAACATAGAAAAAGCGATGGGATCTGGTTGGAAAGTACCAACCAAAACGGAAAAAGCGAACCGCGATATTGTAAGAAAGAGCATTATTGCAGGTAAGGCGATTTCTGCCGGACAAGTTATCTCAGCAGAGATGCTTGAAATCAAGCGCCCAGGTAACGGTATTTCTCCAACTCGATGGGATGAAGTCGTTGATTCAATAGCGAAGAAAGATTACCAAGTTGGGGAACTGATCTGATGCGTAAGATATGTGTAGTCACGGCGACAAGAGCTGAATACGGATTGTTAAAGTGTTTACTTGAAGATATTCAAAATGATTCAGTACTTGAGCTTCAACTAATCTCAACAGGTAGTCATCTATCTCCAGAGTTTGGTTTAACGAATCAGCAAATTCTTGATGATGGATTTGTCGTGAATAAGACAGTAGAAATCCTTCTTTCCTCGGATACTCCGGTTGGAGTTAGTAAGAGCATGGGCCTTGCGCAAATCAGCTTTTCAGAGGCGTTTGATGAGTTAAAGCCCGATATTGTTGTCGTATTAGGGGATCGTTATGAACTGGTCCCTATCGTTTCTGCGGCAAATATTGCCCGTATTCCCGTTGCGCACTTGAGTGGTGGAGAGCTTACCGAAGGTGCAATCGATGAATTAATTCGTCATGCCATTACTAAGTTATCCCAACTACACTTTACTGCGATGGATGAGTATTCCACTCGAGTTATTCAGATGGGTGAGCTGCCAGAACGTGTATTCACCGTCGGAGAAGTCGGCCTTGATAACTTACTTCGTATGCAGTTGATGTCGAAAGATGAGTTTGAAAACTCCATATCTTGTAAATTAAAAGAGCGGAATTTACTTTTCACTTATCACCCTGAAACTACACAAGATATCGCAGAAGTCGAAAGAGATTTTCGAGAGATCCTTAGTGCATTAGACACTTTGGAGCATACGTTAGTCATCTTCACTAAGGCGAATGCTGACGTAGGTGGTCGATTGATAAATAAGATGATAGATAAGTATGTCGCTGAAAACACTGAGAAAGCGATTGCATTTACCTCTCTAGGACAACTTCGTTATTTGTCAGCGTTGCAGTATATGGATGCTGTAGTAGGAAACTCTTCGAGTGGTATCGTGGAAGCTCCGTCGTTCAAACTCGCAACTATTAACATTGGTAACCGTCAAAAAGGGCGTGTGAAAGCCAATAGCACAATTGATGTTAGTGTAAACAAGGCTGATCTCACTTCGGCATTAGCTGAGGTTTATACTCCGGAGTTTATGGTATCTTTAAAGCATATCGTGAATCCTTACGGGCGTGGAAATAGCTCTGAAAAAGTGGTGCAAACTCTTAAAACCGTTGAACTAAGCAGTTTAAAAACAAAGCAATTTTATGATGTTAAGTACTGAACCTAAAATGGTCGGCGGAGAGCAAGAACTTGAGAGTGAAGGTCTTTTCTATGGTGTAACCAATAGTGGACGCTCATCATTAAGGTGGGCTATTCGCTCTATGTCTCTTCAACGAAAGAAGGTTCTTGTTCCGGATTTCGTGTGTCAGATAGTTGTTGATGTCTTACTTGAATTTAATATTGATGTACAATTTTATCAGGTTCGAGAAGATTTTGAATTTGAACTGCCCAACGAACTGGGAAGCATCAGTGCCATATATCTCGTGAAGTATTTTGGCCACGAGAGTCACTCCTTCGACAAGCTAATTAAAAGCACGGATACACCACTCATTATCGATGACGTGTTTGGTATTGAAGCGCCTAAAATTCCTGCTGAAGTGCCATGGTGCTACTTCAATAGTTTAAGAAAAATTACAGCTGTAGCTGACTTTAGCCAGTTAGTGTCGAGTACACCACTAACAGAACTACGCAAAGAGCGATTACCTGATTTTTCTACTCTTAAGTACAAAGCTAAATCTGCTAAATATCAATACCTTAATGCTTCAGTGGGAAAAGAGAGTGATTACCTATCACTCTTTTCCAGTGCGGAGAGCTTACTTGATGAATGTTCTGGAGTGTATGAGCCAGAAGACAGAAGTGTATTCTTAGCTTGTCAGTTTTCCCTTCATTACCGAAATGAACAGAAAGCCCGAGTTGAGAACTTGAGAGTTGCTAAAGCGGCGCTCGATTCAGAGCAGTTCATAGACATTAATGCAAACTTCCCATCTTTCTTGCCATTATCATTAGTGAATCGCGATAAAGTTCGAAAGGCATTGATGGGGCATTCTATCTTTTTAGCTGTTCATTGGCCAAAAAGCAGGCAAGCGCCGAGTTCACTGTGTGACACTATTCTGTCATTACCGCTAGATAGTCGCTACACGACGGAAGACATCAAGCGTATATGTGATTTGATAAAGAAATTTGAGAAATGAATCAAGAAAAATTAGAAATCGAACCGATAAAAATAAATAAATATGTAAAGTGGACTGGTGATTGCCTATGAGTCATGATTGGAAAAATGTGCAGCTAGTACCGTCATCAACAATTCTAGATGCGCTGGATATTCTTGATAAAGAAGCATTACGTGTTGTTCTGGTCATCAATGACAAAGGTTGCCTCATCGGCGTTGTGACTGATGGAGATATTCGTAGAGGTTTATTGAATAAACTCTCATTAAACGATGAAATATCGACAGTTATGAATACATCTCCAATCACGGCAACTCTTGGAACCTCAAGAGAACAGCTTATTGAATTGATGGAACTAAAAGGTATTTTGTCAATTCCGTTAGTGAGTGAGAGTGGGGTTGTCGTTGGTTTAGAGACGCTTCAGGATATATTAAGTCAACCTTTGGTGAAAAACCCTGTCTTTATTATGGCTGGCGGCTTTGGTACCCGCCTAAAACCTCTTACAGACAATTGCCCTAAGCCAATGCTAAAGATCGGTGATAAACCAATTCTTGAAACGGTGATACGAAGCTTTACTAAAGCGGGTTTCGTTAACTTTTATATCTCTACGCATTATATGCCCGAGCAAATTCAAAACCACTTTGGCGATGGTAGTGATTTAGGCATTAACATCACCTATGTCCATGAGAATGAACCGCTAGGAACCGGTGGCGCATTAGGCTTATTACCTGATAACCTACCTAAAGACCTGCCTCTCATTATGATTAATGGAGATGTTCTAACAAAGGTAGATTTTCAACGCTTGTTAGAGTTTCATATAGACAATAACGCTGATGCAACAATGTGTGTCCGTGAATACGACTATCAAATCCCTTACGGTGTGATAAATGGGGAAGGGAACAAAATAACGAGTATGGTCGAAAAACCAATACAACGTTTTTTTGTGAATGCTGGGATTTATGTAGTCTCGCCTCAAGTCATTGATTCTGTGCCAAAGAACCATCGTGTAGATATGCCTACGTTGTTAGAGCAACATATGAATACACGCAACAATGTATTGATGTTTCCAATCCACGAGTATTGGTTAGATATTGGCCGCATGGACGATTTCAATCGAGCGCAGGCTGATATCCATAGCTTAGAGATGTTCTAATGATTCACACTAAAAAAGTATTGGCGATTATCCCAGCCCGCGGTGGCAGCAAACGACTACCAAGAAAAAACGTGCTGCCTTTAGCTGGAAAACCATTAATTGGGTGGTCAATTGATGCAGCGAAAAACAGTAAATATATCGATCAAATATTCGTTAGCACTGATGATAAGGAGATCGCGGATGTCTCTTCCCGATTTGGTATCGATGTTCCAGAACTAAGACCTGACCACTTAGCATCAGATACCGCGACGACAGAGAGTGTTCTAACTTATACGTTAGAACAGTTTGGAAATGACATAGATATAATTGTACTGCTTCAACCAACATCTCCGTTGCGGACAGCTCAACATATCGATGAAGCATTGGATCTATTCATTGAAAAACAGGCTTTCTCTGTAATTTCCGTTACACCATGTGAACACCCACCGCTTTGGGCTAACACGCTTCCAGAAGATGGCACAATGGGAGACTTTATTCGCCCAGAAGCATTAAAGCGATCTCAAGATTGCGGGGATTTCTTCCGATTCAATGGAGCTATTTACATCTTTGATGTTCGAAAGTTTAAGGAATACGGCGAAATTAGATACACAGAGGAATCCTTTGCCTACGTGATGGAAAATAGAGTTTCTTTTGATATTGACCAACAATTAGATTTTGAGCTTGCCGAATTTTTTATAAACAAAGAGGGCTAAATAGCCCTCCTCACTTTATATTATTGCTTAAGTAACTTCTCAAAAAATTCTAGATGCTTCTTAACCGTCACTCGTGAACTGAAGCTTTCATCTAGCCGATTCTTAGCCGCTTCGCTCATTGTTGTGCACTTTGCCTTATCTTGTGCGAGCTTGTCCATTGCCTCACCCAAAGCTTTTGCGTCTCCCGTAGGGACGATATAACCCGTTTCACCATCTACAACGAGTTCAGGGGCACCGCCAGTGGTCGTAACTACAGAAGTTGTGCCATTTGCCATTGCTTCAACAATCGTACGCGGTAGTCCTTCTCCGCTGGTCGATGGCTGAACTTGAAAATCTGCCATACACATGATCGAAGGGATGTCAGTACGATGACCAATGTAGTGAATTCGCTCACTCATAGGGCTCACTTTCATCTCATCAAAGTGAGGCTCATAGCCGCTGCCCGCTAAGATCAAATGGAAGTTCGGTGCAGTAATGTATTTGGTCGCCTCAAGTAAAACAGATATACCTTTACTTGGCCTTACATGCGCTGCAGTAATCGCGACGACATCATCTTCATTCAAACCAAACTCGGAGCGCTCAGTTGGTGGTACTTTATACCAATCCAATTCATGCCCTTTGTATATGGTAACAACGTTATCTTTGTTCTTCCAAACGCGCTTCACCACATCTTGTCGAACCGCTTCTGAAACACAAACTATGCCATCTACACGAGGATGCAGCTGAGTTAGGTAAGCACTTGGGTCATGTCGATACAGCCCTCCTGTAGTACCTCGATAAACAACCAACTTAACGTCAAAACCAATACACGCAAAAGCTGCATTGGGGATTGTCTTAGAGTTAAAAGCATAGCAGATGTCGTAATTATGCGTTCTTAACTCATGACGGATCTTTTTAATGGTATCAAAACAAATTTTACGCTTCGGGTAACCATCGACTACTCGGATACCGTGCTCTTCTAGCTTAGATACGTGCTCAGATTCTCCCTGAGTCATGATCGTCACTTGATGCCCTTGACTAGCTAGCTCGATAAAAATCGCAGCTTCTGGACGCAAACTGTTCCATGCATGTAAGTAAGATGCACAAACTAAAATCTTCATCTATCGGTTCCTATTTAGCTTGGTCTGTTGAACGGTCTTCTGAGCGATTTTCAAGAATCCACAAACCGACGTATTTATTGAAATTCACTTGAGCGTAAGTCATAGCCATAATGAAACCGACACTGCCATCCATAAAACCACGACGGATAATATACACTAAGAAGAACGTCCATATAGCTCGTAGTAGAGCGAGGAATAAGCCGTGTGACTTCTTGCCTTTACGGTGGTATTTTTGAGATCCAAGCCAAGCATATTGCGCTGCTTTATCTAAGCCGTGACCATAATCACGATGGGTGTAATGAAGAAGAAAACCCTTCAATACTCCTGTAGAGCCTTGCTCAGGAACGACAGTCTCGTGAACTTCATCAAGCGTATAACGAGAACCTTCTCTCTTGAACAATCTTAAGACTGCGCGAGCGCTACGGCCATACTTGAGCGTTGTGCCATAAAGGGTCACTCCCCAAGGCAGTTTATACGCTGTATGTTTGATTTGATCTTGCTTTAATAGTGCAACAAGAGCATCACTCATCTCTTTATCTAGAGCTTCGTCAGCATCAATTGATAGCACCCAATCACATGTCGCTTTATCTAGAGCTCGCTGCTTTTGCTTACCAAAGCCAGGCCAATCAGTGATTGTCACGTTATCTGTATATTTTTGGCATATTTCAACTGTTGCATCTGTTGAGCCACTGTCTAAAACAATCAGCTCATCGGCAATATCAACAACAGATTTAAGGCAAGTTTCAATTCGGTCTTCTTCATTCTTGGTAATAACAATGACAGACAGGGTATGTTTTCTCATTATTCAGCCCTAGAATTTCCAATAGTTTAATGATTTACGGATCTTAAAGTTACGAATCCAATTTTTTGGCTTGTTATCTTGCCAGCCGCTTTCTAGCACATCAGTAATAGCACTCAGAACTCTCGCTGAGGATTGCCCATCTAAATATGGCGTTATTGACGGGCCATAATGAGCGATAGCGTTATCTCTTTCTTCATCAGGTAGCATCGCTTGTTGAATTGCTGATTCTAACTGTTCCGCTTGCGTTATATTAATAAAGCTCGCTTGAGGGTCTCGATTATTTACCGTGACAACAGGCTTATTGAGCAACAAGAATTCCTGAAATATCGATGAGTTGTCACACACCATAACATCAGCACGATGTTGCATTTCAATCACTTGGTCATTATCGAAAAAGAGAAGGTTATCCCCTTCCAGTGCTTGATATTTCGTTCTCGTCTCTTGATTCATTTTCGGATGAAGAGTCACCAACCATTGCCACTGGCTCAGTTGGCTTAGGCACTTAAGCTCTTCATAAACCAATTCAGCACACGATAAGCTTGGCGAAAAAGTGGAAGCGAATAGAATTTGAGGTCTTTCAAAACGGCTCTCGCTAGCTTGGTAATTAAACAAGCTATCTAGCTTCAACCATCCGGTCTCTTTTACTTGAAAATAGCCGCGCTGTTTAGCTAGTGGTTCCAATGAACTCGTTCTTTCATGGCCTTCTGTGCAATACAAATCAAATAGACCACGCTCAGGATATAAGTTCCCTCGTTTACTCTCATTCAAACCGTGAAACACTTGCACCTTCAACCCTGGAATAAAAGCAGGAACGCGATCTCCGGGTACTAATACAGCAGAAGGATTATAGGCAACAGCTTCCGCCAAAGACACACGCTGCTCTTGCTCTAATAAAAGATGTTCAGAAGCATCCTCACCTACGAGCAACCACTTTACGTCATGGCCAAGTTGCTTCGCGTAGTTATAAAATGGACGAAGGATAGCAAATGAGTAGTTTTGCTCGACATAGAGCAAAAAACGATAGGATTGAATAAGCGATGAGATAGAGTTCACCATTTCCGTTTAAAAGTGTCACTAAGCATTTAATTATAACGCTCTTTACTTTCGAGATTGAAGAAAATACTCTTCTGATTACTGAATTTACCCTCTGGTGTCACTGTTCTTATGCTTATACGACTTATATACACTCTTATATTGTCATTGGCCTCTCCACTGCTTCTCTATGGGCTTTATAAGAGCAAACCCGGAAAGCCAAATTTTGGTAAGCGCTGGAAAGAACATTTCGGTATCACACCGCAAACTCAAGGTAAAAGCCCTATCTGGATTCATGCCGTGTCGGTGGGTGAATCTATTGCTGCGATGCCTGTCATTAAACAATTGAAGCTGCGAGATCCAAATCAAGCCATCATTGTTACCACGACAACCAGCACAGGTGCTGAGCAAATAGACAAGCTTGGTGATTTGGTCGAACATCGCTACATGCCGATTGATTTTTCTTGGTGTGTACGAGGCTTCCTTAAATCAGTAAAACCAAAGCAAATGTTGATTATGGAAACAGAGCTTTGGCCAAACACGTTGCATTGCGTCGCGAAAGCTGGGATTCCTATTTCAGTACTCAACGCTCGTCTATCAGAACGCTCGTGCCAGCGCTATGCTAAATTCCAATCCGTTTTTGACCTCTTAGCCAAAAACCTCTCTCAAGTACTTTGCCAATACCCAGGTGATGCTGAGCGTTTTATACGATTAGGGTTAGATAAAGCATCTGTGCATGTGACTGGGTCGATCAAGTTTGATATTGAAATCTCAGCTGAACAAGTATCAAAAAGCAAAGCGTTACGTGAACAAATTGGCTTTGAACGCTGTGTATGGATAGCTGCCAGCACTCATCAAGGCGAAGATGAAATTATCTTAGACGCTCATAGGCAACTTCTTAAAGACAACCCTAGTGCGCTACTGATGATCGTGCCTCGCCACCCAGAGCGATTTAACCAAGTGACGGAACTGGCTAAACAACACCAATTCAACACCATCACTCGAATGAGTCAGCAGCCAATCACCTCTGATATTGAAGTGTATATTGCGGATACGATGGGAGAAATGTTGGTATTACTTGGCGGATCTGATGTCTGTTTTATGGGAGGAAGCCTTGTGGGCGATAAGGTCGGTGGCCACAATCTTCTAGAGCCTGCGGCCCTGCAGTTACCTTTACTCAATGGTCCTAGTTACTTTAACTTCAGCGAGATCACAGACAAACTGCTTGAAGCTCAAGCCGTCACTATTTGCCAAAACAGCAATGAAATTGCACACCAACTCAAAGAGCTGTTCACCCAACCTAACTTACGTAAAGAGAAAGGCTTAGCGGCTTATCAAGTGGTCGAGCAGAACCGAGGGGCTCTAGGCAAAACCTTAGATATTATAATTTTTAACCAACCTACTTAGTAGCACGCAAAGGAAATAATGATTATAGTTTGGTCAGGTTTTAAATTTTTGAGGTTATATGTTCTATATGATTGGTTCTGCTCTATTTCGAGCACTAGAGAAAGCACATATCAAAGAGAAGGAAGCGAAATATAAAAGGCGCTACTCTATTGATAGTACATTTGATTTGAAACGAAGCCACGTTAGGTTTTATGGAAAAGGCGACATTATTGGTGGTGCTGAGTCTTATGTTGGCCACAACACAGCAATACAAGCGATGCCTGGTTATACAGTAAAAATAGGTAAAAGGACTCGTATTAGCCACAACGTCAGAATGTACACTTCATCAACAGAAACTCAACAAGATTTCACGCAACGTCCTCTAAAAAACTATTTTGGTAATATTGATATTGGCGAAGGGGTCTGGATTGGAGCTAATACTGTAATCCTCCCAGGAGTAACAATCGGTAGCAATGTTGCCATTGGAGCCAATAGTGTAGTCACAAAAGATATACCTTCAAATACTGTTTACGGCGGTGTACCTGCTAAATTTATAAAAAACAAATAGTTTTATTCATTTGCCTTGTAGCCCTGAACTAAATACTCCCAATCTGACACCTGCCACTGAATCTGGCGCTTGTGCACTTCCTTTAAAAACGAGCGCTTTAAGCGATTCAAGTTACCTTCCTTCCAGCCATCACCCGCCTGCTGGCCACACTTATCAAAGTCAATGATCCACACCCTTTGCGAGTCATCAAGCAGGATATTATGGATGTTGAGATCAGTGTGATTAACGCCAGCATCGTGCATTTTGCGGATCTCTTGGCCAATTCGACGATAAACATCCGCATCTATCGGGCCATTGACCAATACATCAACCAGGTCCTTGGCTTTGGGAATTCGTTCAGACATTAAGTCGGCTCGATAAAGTAGTCCGCTTTTAATTGCTCTAGCAGCAATAGGCCTAGGGACATTCACACCTGCGTTTGCCAATGCTTTGAGAACATTAAGCTCCATCGCACAGCGCGTACTTTCCCAATCCGAGAAACGATATTGGTCTTCAACGAGTTTGCCAAATAACCCACCACGACGATAGTGACGCAACGCGGCTTGCATTCCATCAAGTTGAATAAACCAGGTGGTACCACGCCCCTGCGCACTCCCTGAAATAGCCTCACGTTGCTGCCAGTATTGTGCCTCAAAGATCTGAACCATCTCATCCTCCGGCACTTGCGCCAGAAGTTCAGGGTCATACCAAATTGTTTGGTTCTTGGTGCTAATCGTTTCCATCTATGAGGCCTTTGGGTCGCTTTTCGTCATTGCTATTTTACAACTAATGCGAGTATCTGCATAATTCTGATGTTATTCACTTTTTTCGGGCACTTTATGTCACTGTTCTCAACTGCACCTCAATCTCTTTGCATACTTCGCCTCTCCGCGATTGGTGATGTTTGTCATGCTATTTCTGTGGTTCAAGCCATACAGAAGCAGTGGCCTGAAACGAAAATCACTTGGATAACCGGGAAAATAGAAGCCATGCTGATCGGCGACCTGCCTGGTATTGAGGTGATTGTTTTCGATAAGAAACAAGGCTTCAAAGGGATGCGTGAATTATGGCTTCAGCTATCTGACCGTAAATTTGATGCACTTCTGCATATGCAAGCCGCACTCAGAGCTAGTGTGCTATCTTGGGGGATAAAGGCAAAGTGCAAAGTAGGATTTGGCAAAGATCGCACTCGTGAAATGCAGTCACTCTTTACTAATCGCCATCTACCTATTTCAGATAAGTTTCATGTTTTGGATAACTTTGCCGAATTTGCTCGCTACATTGGTGTCCCCTTCGATAAGCCTCAATGGGATATTCCTTTAACACCGGAAGACGAACAGCTGGCCATCGACACCATGACAGAGAAACCAACCTTGGTTATCTCCCCTGCCGCAAGCAAGGATTCGCGTAACTGGTTGACTAATCGATATGCAGCTATTGCCGATTACGCTACAGAAAAAGGCATGCAAGTGGTACTTTGTGGCTCTCCTGCTCCACGAGAAGTAAACCTTGGTAAGGACATCGAAGCGCTATGCCAATCTCCTGTCATCAATTTAATAGGCAAAACCAACTTAAAGCAGCTCACCGCCGTACTCAAGCATGCAACGGTGGTATTGGCACCTGATACTGGTCCAGCCCACTTGGCAACGACACAATCAACCCCGGTAATTGGCTTGTACGCACATAGCGATCCTCGTAGAACTGGCCCTTACAACGATCTGGATATCGTGGTCAGCGTGTATCAACAGCACGTAGAGGCGCAACAAGGGAAACCGGTTCAAGACCTTCCGTGGGGAACTCGAGCAAAAGGCGATGATTTAATGAAGGACATCACCGTCGATATGGTAAAGCAAAAACTCGACAAAGCCTTAAACTCTATTAAAACACCGAACCCGAACACTACATTAAGCAAGGACAGCTAATATGACCACACACGTTATCTACCCTGGTACTTTTGATCCGGTAACCAATGGTCACCTCGATATCATCGTCCGTGCAGCGAGCATGTTTGATCATATCACTGTAGGAGTAGCCGCGAGCCCAAGCAAAAAAACCATGTTTAAGTTAGATGAACGAGTAGAGCTGTTGCGTGATGCTGTGTCTCACTTACCTAACGTGTCTGTTGAGGGGTTCTCTGGGTTACTGGTCGACTTTGTCAAACAACAGAAAGCTAATGTGCTGGTACGCGGCCTCAGAACGACCATGGATTTTGAATACGAATTCGGTCTCACGAGTATGTACCGAAAACTCCTGCCCGGCCTTGAAAGTGTGTTTCTAACCCCTTCAGAAGAGTATGCCTTCCTCTCTTCAACTATTGTTCGTGAAGTCGCTATACACGGCGGGGATATTAGTCAGTTTGTGCCACAAAAAGTTGCAGCTGAAATCAAAATAAAAACAGCTAAGTAATATTCTCTTCAAAACAAAAATAGCGCTCAGTGAGCGCTATTTTTTTGTTAATACCTATAACTTAGTCCCTCCTAGCACAGTCGCTCTGACACTACAGAGCCTATAACAGTCAATCAGCCGTACTGCCTCAACATTCTTGAAGCCCGTCACAACCATAATCGCTAAATAAGTGAACCGTCATTACAAAAAGCGAGGCGAGTGATAACATAGTTCACTATAAATAAACACATCAATATAGCTCTATGAAATCATACTGTATTACCTTAAAAGCGAATCATTGTAGACAAAAATCAACAGCCGACGCCCTCAAGGATGTTCAGGTTGATTTTGAGTTTTTTATTGGAGTGGATGCACGAACCGATGAACACCCTCTACTAGCAAGAATTCACGATAGAGCTTTTTTACATAATATGGGTAGGCCGCATGCAATTGGAGAAGTTGGATGTTATGCAAGCCATTACCTTATTTGGCAAAAATGTATAGAGCTCAATGAGCCAATTTTAGTCTTCGAAGATCATGCCGAGATTGATACCGACACTTTTCGTAATACTCTGACTATCGCCGAGCAGCATATTAATCAGTGTGGTTTTATTCGCTTACAAGACAGTAAGAACAAACTACATTACTCCGTTGATAGGCACGATACCCAACATCTTGTAAAGTATTTGAAAGTTCCTCAAGGAACCGCCTGTTACGCTATATCTCCCAAAGCTGCACAAGCTTTCATCGAACAAAGTTCAACGTTCAATTATCCTGTCGATGTCTTCCTACGGAATACTTGGGTTCACAAGCACCCCATGTTTGGTGTTTCTTCTGCGGGATTACAACGTAGTAAACAGCCGTCAATTATTGGTAGTCGTAAACATAAAGGCAGAAAAGACTATTCTGTCGCCTTTATGAAGATTGTGAACAAAATAAAAAGTATGACGTTCAACTTATCAACAAACCTTTACCACCTTGTAGTTCTAGATAAAGAGTTCAGACCAAAGCTCTAAAGATAGGAAAGTAAAACACTAACCCTCTTCAAAAAAATAGCGCTCAGTGAGCGCTATTTTTATTCAAAACCATCAATTATTACAGCGAGTAATAGGCTTTGTACCAATCCGCGAAAGCTTTCGCTCCTTCTTGGATCTTAACTTGAGGCTTGTAGCCAACCGCTTCAAACAGATCTTCCGTATCAGCATAAGTCGCGTACACATCACCTGGTTGCATTGGCATGAAGTTCTTTTTCGCTTCAACACCTAAAGCACCTTCTAATGCTTCGATGTAGTCCATTAATTTAACCGGGCTACCATGACCGATGTTAAATACGCGATATGGTGCTGAACTGGTTGCTGGTGAGCCTTGCTCCACAGTCCAATCTGGCTGCTTAGCTGGAATACGGTCTTGAACACGAATAATACCTTCAACGATATCATCGATATAAGTGAAGTCACGCATCATGTCGCCGTTGTTATAAATATCGATCTCTTTACCCGCTACGATTAAA
This sequence comes from Vibrio sp. 10N.286.51.C3, assembly GCF_003050065.1. NCBI lineage: Bacteria > Pseudomonadati > Pseudomonadota > Gammaproteobacteria > Vibrionales > Vibrionaceae > Vibrio > Vibrio sp. 10N.286.51.C3. The sequence goes on from NZ_PIGC01000009.1 coordinate 98,429, forward strand.
TTCGCAAACTTGAACATCGCCATGTCTGGGCGACTCCAAGGGCCGTAAACCGTAAAGAAACGTAGACCTGTTGTCGGTACATCGTATAAATGAGAATAGGTATGCGCCATTAGCTCATTCGACTTCTTGGTCGCAGCATACAACGAGATAGGGTGATCAACACTGTCTGCCGTGTGGAATGGCATTTTCTGGTTCAAGCCATAAACTGAGCTTGATGAAGCGTAAACTAGGTGTTCAACCTTGTTATGACGGCAGCCTTCCAAAATAGCTAGGTGACCAACCAGATTGCTATCGGCATACGCCATCGGGTTATCAATTGAGTAACGAACGCCCGCTTGTGCCGCTAAATGAATAACACGGTCAAACTTTTGTTCAGCAAACAGTGTTGCCATGCCTTCTCTATCAGCAAGATCTAGCTCGATGAAGGTCAGGTTTTCATGCTCAATGCGCTTTAGGCGATCATGTTTCAAAGAGACTTCATAGTAGTCATTCAAGTTATCAATGCCGACAACCTTATGTCCAGCCGCACATAGTCGCTCTGAAACTGCAGAGCCAATAAACCCGGCAACGCCAGTTACTAAATATTTCATTCTACTATTCTCAATTCATATCATTAGTGTAATTGTAGCTATTAGCCTGCCTATCTACTAGCGTAAAAAAGTGAACACGAGTTCAGTTTTTTTATACTTGGCACTCTTCGCAATAAAACGTGTTCCTCTGCCCTATTTTTAACTCTTGAATAAGAGCTTCACAAGTAGGGCACTTTTCGCCTGCTTTGCCATACACTTGTAGCTCTTGAGCGAAATATCCCGGCTTGCCATCTGCTTGAGCGAAATCTTTAAGCGTAGTACCGCCTTGTTTGATGGCGGTAGCGAGTACTTGTTTGATCTCTTGGGTCAACAAGACCCACTCTTCTTTTGTCACTTTACTTGCTGGGCGCAAAGGGCTAATACGTGAAGAAAATAGTGCTTCATTGGCGTAGATGTTCCCTACCCCGACCACCACTTTGTTGTCCATGATGAACTGCTTGACGGCGACTTTACGTTTCTCTGCCTTCTCGGCTATGTAATCGGCGTTGAAGTCGTCAGTGAGCGGCTCAGGACCAGATCCCAGTAACACAGGATGAATCTCATCAGGCGCCGACCATAACCATGCTCCAAAGCGGCGCGGATCGTTATAGCGCAGTACTTTGCCGTTGGTGAGCTTAAGATCCACGTGATCGTGTTTGGCTGCAGGGAAGTCAGCGTCTAACACACGCAGTGAGCCAGACATACCAAGGTGAACAATGGCAGTGCCAGTATCTGTTTCAATCAATAGGTACTTTGCGCGACGCGAGATAGAGCGAATCACCTGCCCTTCTAGCTTTTTAAGCTCTTGTGGGATATCCCAACGCAGCTTTGGAGTGCGAAAAGTAAGGGTTTTAATGGTCTCGCCAACTAAGTGAGGCGAGATCCCCATGCGGCTTACTTCGACTTCGGGTAATTCAGGCATAATCTAGTCGTCCGATTTAGGTGGTTTGTCTGATATAGATAGCTTGTCTGATTTAAATGAAGGTTTCGAGCTAAAGCTTGGAAACAGGTAGCTCTCTTCAATAGACACCGCCAACCACTGATCATTCCAGTTTTTTAACAACCAAAACTCAGGTAGCTGATAATAAGTAATGCGTTGCGGCTCTTCTTGGTCTTGATACCAAACTTCAATAGTGTGTGGTGTCTTTAACCGAGGCGTAAGGTCTGTGTAGGTCTGTAAGTCGACTTCCGTGCCCACAAGCTCTTTCCAACGTTGTGACAGCTCTTGTGCATTGGTGGTTTGAGGGAAGTCCGTACCTTGGAACTGGTAAAACCATTTATTGTCTTGTTGAATGACAGACCACTTAGCAAAGTGCAACGCTTGAAGCTCTGCTTTTGGATTCAGGAGATAAGGATAAGGGCTATCTACCTGAGGCTCAGGCTCGATAAGGTACGCTTTGATCAATGTTGGAAGGTTTAACACGCCAATAAAAGCGATCACACTGAACATGAGTATGTTGTTCCACCGGCGTCCACGATATCTCATCTGATTCCACTCATCTAACCTATTGAGCTATCAGTATATCGTGAAAGTAGCAATACTTGCTATGTTGCGCAGTTTTCTATCTATCAGACGCTATATCAAGCGCTACATCAAACAAGAGCAATTGAGTTACTCAAATTTTAGATATAAAAAAACCCAGCGATTAAACTGGGTTTTTCAATTCTTTCTTCTACTGAAGAAGAGCAAAAAAAGCATCAATTACTTGATTTTAGCTTCTTTGTACATAACGTGTTGGCGAACTACTGGATCAAACTTTTTGATCTCAAATTTGCCTGGCATGTTACGCTTGTTCTTATCAGTTGTGTAGAAGTGACCAGTACCTGCAGAAGATACTAGACGAATTTTCTCACGAATGCCTTTAGCCATTGCTTAATTCCTCTTAAACGTTTTCGCCACGTGCACGGATATCAACAAGAACAGCATCGATGCCTTTCTTATCAATGATACGCATGCCTTTAGCAGTTAGACGTAGTTTAACAAAACGTTTTTCGCTCTCTACCCAGAAACGATGAGTTTGTAGGTTCGGCAGAAAACGGCGCTTAGTAGCATTGCGTGCGTGTGAACGGTTGTTACCCGTTACTGGACGCTTACCAGTTACTTGGCATACTCGGGACATGAATGTCTTCTCCAATCGTTTCAGCTCGATATCAACCTTGGTGGCCGAACCTCTCTATCAATTAAAATAGAAGGTAAAAACCGTTATGGAAAATCCATACAAGGCTATCAAAGGTCGCGCATTATACTAACTTGACACGCATTGCTCAAGACCCGAACAGATCCTTTTTACGGATTTCGTGATCTTTTTTTGTGCAGCGCAGCTTGCTTGAGTAATCAGAGCTGATTTTAGGTCTAAAAATGTGGGCGGAATAATAGCAGATTTAACGCAACTAACAACCTAAAATGTGATTCAAATCCATCCACGCTCTGCAAAAGAGACAACTTCGCCATCTCCAACGACAAAATGGTCGAGAACTCGGATGTCCACCAGCGCTAATGCATCGGTTAATCGGCGTGTAATCCTCCTATCCGCTTGGCTGGGCTCAGCAACACCTGAAGGGTGGTTATGAGCCAAGATTAATGCCGCCGCATTGTGATGAAGTGACCGTTTAACCACTTCCCGCGGGTAAACCGATGCGGCATCAATGGTTCCTTCAAACATCACCTCGTCCTTTATTACCCTATTTTGGTTATCGAGGAACAATATATAGAAGGCTTCTCGCTGGCGATCACGCAACATGCTCGAAAGATAAAGCTTAGTATGACTTGGACTAGTGAGCGCATCTCCACGAGACAAAGTCTCCGCTAGATAACGCTGCGTCATCTCTAATACAGCTTGTAGCTGAACATACTTAGCCTGTCCCATCCCTTTATGAGCACAAAATTCTTCCTGCGTTGCTGAAAAGAGATGGCGGAGCGAACCAAAGTCTTTGATCAACTTGTCAGCGAGCTCCAACACGTTCATTCCTTGTGTCCCTGTTCGCAGAAATATCGCGAGCAGTTCCGCATCACTCAAAGAATCAGGCCCTCTATTTAATAGCTTTTCTCTCGGCATCGATTCGGCAGGTATTTTATCTATTGGCATATAAAAACTGATCACTAGTCATGAACACGACCCACCACCGTAATGAGATCGTAATCAGAGATCCTTCGATAGAGATAAAAGGAAACGACTCACTAGCAAAACCGTGTAATTGATAAGTTTGATAACACCAACTTGATGAGCGTCAAATCTGTTCCAACTCTGCTTCTAGGCACTCATCCTTTGTTCTGATATCGTAAGTCGCAGAAAAATTAAGGAACAGAATCATGCAAACACAGGTTAATCCACTGAGTAACGCGGACCTACAAGGCCTAGCAGGGAAAAAAATTCTTCTTGGTATTAGTGGTGGTATCGCTGCTTACAAATGTGCCGAGCTGACTCGACGTTTGGTTGAGCGTGGAGCACAAGTGCAGGTCGTCATGACCAATGCAGCCAAGGAGTTCATTACTCCTCTCACCATGCAAGCCGTCTCTGGTAGGCCAGTGTCTGATAGTTTGCTTGATCCTGCTGCTGAGGCTTCCATGGGGCACATTGAGCTCGCAAAGTGGGCTGACTTGGTATTACTAGCGCCAGCAACCGCAGACCTTATTGCTCGTATGACAGCTGGCATGGGTAACGACTTGCTAACCACTTTGGTTTTAGCAACCGATGCGCCAGTTGCGGTATCTCCAGCAATGAACCAACAGATGTACAGCCACCCTGCGACTCAAGAGAACATCGCGACACTAAAACGTCGTGGCTGTGAGATCTGGGGCCCAGCAGCAGGCGAACAAGCGTGTGGTGATGTCGGTATGGGGCGTATGCTAGAACCAATGCAGCTCGTACATCGCTGTGAAGAATTTTTCCAACCTAAGCCACTCGCTGGCCGTTCTGTGCTTATTACTGCAGGCCCGACTCGTGAAGCGATTGACCCTGTGCGTTACATTACCAACCACAGCTCAGGCAAGATGGGCTATGCACTGGCTGAAGCAGCCGCGAAACAAGGTGCAACGGTGACTCTAGTCAGCGGCCCTGTATCACTCGCGACACCAAATAAGGTTAATCGTATCGATGTCGACAGCGCTCAACAGATGTTTGATGCTGTTACTGCTCACGCCGCTCAACACGATATTTTCATCAGCTGCGCCGCGGTTGCCGATTATCGCCCTGAGACCATCGCAGACCAAAAGCTTAAGAAGGTCGACGGTAAAGACGACATGACCATTCAAATGGTTAAGAACCCTGACATCGTCGCTTCTGTCGCTACAATGACTGAAGGTCGCCCATTTACTGTCGGCTTCGCAGCTGAAACTCAAGATGTTGAGAAGTACGCGCGCGGCAAACTGGAAAGAAAGAACCTCGACATGATTTGCGCCAACGACGTTTCTGTCGAAGGTCAAGGCTTCAATAGCAGTAGCAATGAGCTGCATCTTTATTGGAAAGGCGGCGATAAGTCTCTGCCACTGGAAAGCAAAGACACACTTGGTTTCCAGATCCTCGATCAGATCCAACAGCTTATTGATGCATAAACGCACAAATTTGCTCTGACAATCTGCTGACACCTCTCGATTCTGTTGACCTAGGGCTCACAAAACTAGGAAACAGAATTGATTGGTGTTTATAATCCTTCTTCACTCAATCCTCATCTTTAGGAAAGGAAGTAAATAGATGGCTGGTGCTCGAAAATCAAACCGTCGTGAAGAAATCCTACAAGCTCTCGCACAAATGTTGGAATCGACCGAAGGTGCTTCTCGTATCACAACGGTAAAGTTGGCCAAGCAAGTGGGTGTTTCTGAGGCTGCGTTATACCGCCACTTCCCAAGCAAAGCTCGCATGTTTGAAGGCCTAATCGAGTTCATTGAAGAAGCGTTGATGTCTCGAATCAACCGTATTCTGGATGAAGAGAAAGACACGCTAGAGCGCATACGCCTAGTGCTACAACTTATCTTAGTTTTCTCAGAACGTAACCCTGGCCTGACTCGAATTTTGTCTGGTCATGCTCTAATGTTTGAAAATGAACGACTGCGTGATCGCATCAACCAACTTTTCGAACGCATTGAGACGCAACTTCGCCAAATCCTGCGTGAAAGAAAACTTCGTGAAGGGAAATCATTCCCGGTTGATGAGAAAATCTTAGCGGCTCAGCTGCTCGGTCAAGTTGAAGGCAGCTTGAATCGCTTTGTTCGTTCAGACTTCAAATATCAACCGACAGAAAATTTTGATGCTTATTGGGCTCTATTAAGCGCTCAGATTAAGTAGCAATCAAATTAAGTAGCAATCAAATCTTAAGTGATGGTTATGACGACGAAAACTTCTCCGACAAGCAGCACTGCACAACACGTTATTACTAAGCCACCTTTTACTCTGGCGTTACTCCACCCTAAATACTGGGGAGTATGGTTCGGCTTTGGGCTGTTGGCGCTTATCGTTAACGTTCTACCTTACCGCCTGTTATTACTGTTAGGACGCTCATTAGGCACTTTGGGCGCTCGCTATGGCAAAAAGCGCGTCGCAGTCGCAACACGTAACTTGGAGCTCGCCTTCCCAGCCAAGCCAGAAGATGAAGTCGCGGCAATGGTCAGTGAGAACTTCAAGAACACCGGTATGGCACTCATCGAAACGGGCATTACCTGGTTTTGGCCGACGTGGCGCTTCAAGCGAATCCTAGTAGATAAAGACACTCAAATGCTGCGTACACATAAAGCCAACGGCAAAGGTGTTCTGCTGTGTTGTGTGCATGCCTTGAACCTAGAGATCACTGCGCGAGCAATGGCTGTTCTCGGTATTTCAGGTTTAGGTGTTTATCGCCCGCACAACAATCCGGCTTATGAATTCATTCAATACCGTGGTCGTACTCAAAACGGCAACCGCCTGATTCACCGTAAAGACGTGAAGCGTATGATTCGAATCCTGCGTCAGGGTGAGATCCTTTTCTACCTTCCGGATCATGATTACGGCCGTAACAAAGCAGTGTTTGTGCCTTTCTTCGCGGTAGAAGATGCGTGTACTACCACAGGTACCAGCATTCTTGCGTACACCAGCCGATGCGCACTTGTTCCGGGGTCAGGTTTTAGAAATGCCGACGGCAAGTATGAAATCATGGCCGACGAGTCAATTGAAGATAACTATCCACAAAAAGATGAGAAAGCCGCCGCTGCCTACATGAACAGCTATCTTGAGAAGATTATCTTAAGAGCACCAGAACAGTGGATGTGGCTACACAAACGCTTCAAGACCATGGAAGATCCAGAAGCTGAACGCGGCATTCGTTATAAATAGAGTAGCCGCTACAAATAGAGCGACTATTTCTTAGATAAAAAAACAGCTCACTTCAATAGAAAAGTAAAAGGCCCGAAAGATATTTATCTCTCGGGCCTTTTTGATTTTTCGATTCTAAACTTAGAACGCTAAACCGTTAGGTTCGACGCTTCAAGAATTAGATTCCGTATTGAGTACGGTACGCTTTTACTGACTCTAGGTGTGCTGCGTCTGTGCCTTTTTCTTCAAGGAAAGTCACCAAGTCAGTCAGGCTAACGATTGAGATAATTGCACAACCGAAGTCACGCTCTACTTCTTGAATCGCAGACAACTCGCCTTTGCCCTTCTCTTGGCGGTCGATAGCAACAAGCACACCCGCTAGATCAGCGCCGTTTGCTTGGATGATTTCCATCGACTCACGAATCGCAGTACCGGCAGTGATCACATCGTCCACCAGCATGATGCGGCCTTCAAGTGCGCTACCTACAAGGTTGCCACCTTCACCGTGGTTTTTCGCTTCTTTACGGTTAAAGCAGTAAGGCGTGTCTACATCGTGGTGATCCGCCAGTGCAACTGCTGTCGTGGTCGCGATTGGGATACCTTTGTATGCAGGGCCAAACAGTACATCGAACTCAATACCAGAATCAGCCAATGCCGCTGCGTAGAAGCGACCTAAGCGTGCTAGGTCACGACCTGTATTAAACAATCCAGCATTGAAGAAGTAAGGGCTCTTACGGCCAGACTTTAAAGTAAACTCACCAAACTTAAGTACTTCTTTCTCTAGTGCAAATTCAATAAATTCACGTTGATATGCTTTCATGTTTTTCCTCTACGTTTATTCAATAAAACTTAACTTACGCTCTGCACTACTCTTTCGAGTTTTACAGACAAAAAAATAGCTCCTTATGAAAGGAGCTATCTAAAAACTATTCTGCTAACGCCGACTTCTGCGCTTCAACAATGTCAGCAATGCCCTTATTCGCCAGGGCTAAAAGCTGCATCAGCTCTTCATGGCTGAACGGTTCGCCTTCTGCGGTGCCTTGAATCTCAATCATCTTACCGTCTTCTGTCATTACAACGTTCATGTCGGTATCTGCTGCTGAGTCTTCAACGTACTCAAGGTCACACAGTGCTTGTGCACCAACGATGCCCACTGAAACTGCCGCTACGTGGCCTTTCATTGGGTTCTTTTTCAGTTTGCCGCTTGCTAGTAGGCTGTTGATAGCGTCAGCCATTGCTACGCTTGCACCTGAGATAGAAGCAGTACGTGTACCGCCGTCTGCTTGGATAACATCACAATCGACAGTGATCATGATTTCACCCATTACTTTCAGGTCAACAACAGCACGTAGGCTACGCGCGATCAGACGTTGGATTTCCATCGTACGACCACCTTGCTTACCGCTCGCCGCTTCACGACGGTTACGAGTGTGCGTTGCACGTGGCAGCATGCCGTATTCAGCGGTTACCCAACCCTTACCTTGGCCTTTTAACCAACGCGGTACGTTTTCTTCTACCGTCGCATTACATAGAACTTTAGTGTTGCCGAACTCAACTAATACAGAACCCTCAGCATAAGCTGTGTAGTTACGAGTAATTTTAATTGGACGAATTTGATCTACAGCGCGGTCATTTGGACGCATTGGTATCTACCTTATTAACAGTCTGAAGTGATTTACTATCGAAAGAGTGCATCACCTAAGAAAGGGGTGAGACAGTTTTGATTGGGGCGAGATTATATAGCAGTTTATCTTTCAAATCTATTTACCGTTCAAAGCTATTTACCGTAACCGGCTATTTATAGTCACAAGAGACAAGCTTCGGGAGCACACCATATCGTGATACTATGCGTGCGCGTTATTTTCAGAATGATAAAAGACAGGAAAATTCGATGATTTATAGTATGACCGCGTACGCACGCAAAGAAGTAAAAGGCGATTGGGGCAGCGCAGTATGGGAAATCCGTAGTGTAAACCAACGCTACCTAGAAACTTACTTCCGTATGCCTGAACAGTTCCGTGGTTTAGAGCCAATCCTACGTGAGCGTTTCCGTAAGCGTCTAGCGCGCGGTAAGGTTGAATGTAACCTACGCTTTGAAGCAAACCCTGCAGCAAAGGGTGAACTAAGCATTAACGAAGGCTTAGCTCAGCAAGTCATTAATGCAGCCAACCAAGTAATGACGATGACAGGCGAAGAGAGCCGTTTGAACCCATTCCAAATCATGAACTGGCCTGGCGTGATGGAAACTCCAGAGCAAGACATGGATGCTATCAACAAAGACCTACTAGAAGCATTCAACGATGCTATTGCGGAGTTCATTGACGCTCGTGCTCGTGAAGGTGAAAACATGAAGGCGCTAATCGTACAGCGCTTAGATGCAATCACTGAAGAAGTAGTTAAAGTTCGTGCACGCATGCCAGAAATCCTAGAGTGGCAACGTGAGCGTCTTCTTACCAAATTTGAAGATGCGAAAATCGAGCTTGAAGGTTCTCGTGTTGAGCAAGAGCTTATCCTACTTGCGCAGAAGTCAGACGTAGCAGAAGAGCTAGACCGTCTAGACTCTCACGTGAAAGAAGCGAATGTAGTACTGAAGAAAGGCGGCGCTTGTGGCCGTAAGCTTGACTTCATGATGCAAGAGTTCAACCGTGAGTCAAACACGCTAGCATCTAAGTCTATCAGCACAGACATCACAGCATCGGGCGTAGAGCTTAAAGTTCTTATCGAACAGATGCGTGAGCAGATCCAGAATATTGAATAACAGTTTGTCAGTAACACACTGTGAATAGCCATTAGCTGAATCAGTGTTGATTAACTAACAGTGTTGATTAGATCAAGATAAGCTCCTAGTTTTAGGGGCTTTTTTTATGGATACAGTAATGAAAATCAAGGCTAGTCAGTAAGCGGATAGTTACGCTGGAGATTTACTTAGAGCAAGAAATAGATACAGCGATAGATAGAACGAGATGACGGATGTAAAACAGGATTTTTGATATTTTGAGGAGGTATTGCAAGTGGAGAAGAGTGTTACGGTAAAACTGAGGAGGAAACAGATTTGAGAGAGAAAGTGACGCAAGTTGCTGTTGCAACCTGCGCCGACTTAAAATCTTATAGAGCTACAACGTTTGCAGCTTGAAGACCTTTTTGGCCTTGCTCTACTTCGAAAGACACTTGTTGGCCTTCTTTAAGAGTCTTGAAACCTTCAGAAGCGATTGCACGGAAGTGTACGAATACGTCAGCGCCGCCGTTGTCTTGAGTTAGGAAACCGAAGCCTTTCTCTTCGTTAAACCATTTTACTACGCCGTTTGTTTTGTTAGACATGATGTGTCCCTTATATAAAAATAAAAAATTAATCGCCAAAAGTGCGATGCGCTGAAAGCTTGAATTATTTAATGTATCTATGAAGCTAAGGGAAACACTGAGAATAACAATGAAGCAATACTAAGGGTTTTACTTTACAACTGGATGTTTCATTTAATAACCCTGAAAACAGAGCGACGCCATTCTTGGTGATCTTAGCCTGCTTGTAAAGCGTTATTTGGATAAATCGATGCTTTTTTGTTCAATTAGCCCAATTAAAAACCCAACGATATCGCTGGGCTTCATTTATAAAACCTTAACCTTCAAAGTGTTACTCATCTGGCTGCTTGGTTCGAAGGTCTACATACGGCCAATAATGATGCCCAACACGAATCAAGAGTGTTGCAGCGGCCAAGATAAATGCCGCTAAAGATAACCAAACGATCAATACCGCATCGAGTTCTTTCATGCCCAAAGTGATGTAACGAGCAATCGCCATCATCGCGATATAGATTGGGTACCGCACTGGGATCTTACCGTTCATCACAAACTGCTGAACCATCGCCAACACTTCTAAATAGATAAACATCAGTAGAATGTCGGTCAGCTGTACACGGCGTTCAGCGAAAACATGCATGAACTCTTCGACCATCGCAAACAAGGTCGCGAGCGTGATCGCCACCAGCAATACCGCTTCCATAATGTGGAATACTTTTAAAAACGGCTTACTAAAAGATCTAGGTAAATTAGAAGGCATAGTCACTCTTCAAAAAATAATTAATCCAGTCTCTACAATAGCATGCATCAATATAAGTCGCGTACTGTCAAGTTTAAGATAACGCCACCAGTTACACGTCTAGAGACGGCAAATACAAAAATGGCCCCACATTCACTGCAGAGCCATCTGTTTGTCTTTTACTTAGCGACTTCTAGTGACTAATTAACCTTACAGCAGAATCAGGTAAGTTAAGAACACCACACACAGTCCGTAGATAAGCGGGTGCACTTCTTTACGCTTACCTGCCACAACCATTGTGAATGCGTAGCTGATAAAGCCCATCGCCATACCGTTCGCTGGAGAGAAGCTTAGCACTGTGAACATGATGGTGAAGAAGGCCGCAATACGTGACTCTTTCTTCTCCCAGTTAATCTGACCAAGGCGACCTACCATGTAGATGCCCACTACTACCATCGCCGGTGCAACCATAGCTGCCGAGAAGATAGAGAAGATTGGGTATAGGAACAGTGATATTAAGAACAGACCAGCCACCATCACTGCTGCCAAGCCCGTTTTCGCACCTTGAGAAGAAGCAATGCCAGACTCAGAGAACGCGGTAATCGATGTGGTACCAAGAATAGAGCCAATCACAGTACCGCCCGCATCTGCCACTAGAGCCGATTTCGCGTTTGGCACCTTACCATCTTTATCGATGATGCCCGCATCGCGTCCAACACCAACAATCGTACTCAAACCATCAAAGAAATCGACAATCAAGAAGATAAGCACGATGAACAATAGGTCGAACATTTTCTCAGGCGTGAAAGCTGAGAAATCAAAGATAGCGCCGAAGCTACCAGCCATGCTTGGTGGCATAGCTACTAACTGTTCTGGGATTGGTGCGTTTGAAGTGCCCATGAAGACGTCAGCAAGAATCGTCAACACGATAGCTGAAACGAACGAGATAAACGTCGCTAGCTTGATATCTCGAACCATACAACCCAGTGCGATGAAGATACTCACGTAAGCGATGATCACTTTTGGATCGGAAATATCACCTAAGCCAACCAATACGAATGGGTTAGAAACGATGATGCCCGCATTCTTAAGACCTAAGAAAGCAATGAACAGCCCGAGAGAAACGGTAATCGCCAACTTCAAATCTTCAGGAATCGACTCAATCATCGATTTACGAATATTGGTTAACGAGAACGCGAGGTACAGGATACCTGACAGGAAGATGCCGAACAGCGCCTCATTCCAAAGTACCGCGACTGAACCACTTAACAGCAAGCCTTTGAAGAAGCCGTTCATGCTCATGCCCGGCGCAAGCATCACTGGATAATTGCCCCAAATACCCATGATTAGGGTCGAAATAGCCGCAGCAAGTGCTGTTGCAGTAAACACGGCGCCTTTATCCATGCCAGGAATACCACCCAAAATCGCTGGGTTGACCGCCAGAATATAACTCATCGCCAAGAAAGTAATGAAACCCGCGTACAGCTCAGTGCCAATCGTGGTTTTTCTTTCAGTGATTTTAAACAACGAATCAAGTGAGCCAGAAGAGTTCTGGGCTTTTAGGGTGGAATCGGTACTCACAACAAAACCTATGCAATAAATTAAGAATTTGGTGATTCAAATGCTGTGAGAATAGAGAAGTCTCTACACTAAAAACTGTAGTCACCAAGGTAGGCTCGGTAGTAGAAACATCTAGTCCATATCACTAGACATATACAGCATTTAATCGTTTGCGCGGATTGTAAGGATTGAGATTAAAACTTCAACAAATTTTGTCCAGATCACATAAAAAAGTACCGATGACCAGTCATTACATTTCTACAAAGATCCTCATGAAGATCATTCGCCAATAAATAACGATCAAGCCAGTTGTTCTCAATCATCTAAATATGCTACTCTTCGCCTCCATTTTTCTGACCTAATTTTCACCAGTTGCTTCTATTAGTTTTACTCGTTATCTCTTTATAGACGTAACCAACGGAACAACAATTAGAGTCAGTGCTATCTTTTATAGTGTAGGTTTATTGCCTTCACTCAATCCAACCAACAGTGGAAATATACAGATGGGCAAAGGTACTCTTTACATCGTATCTGCACCTAGTGGCGCAGGTAAGTCGAGCTTGATCTCAGCAATGCTAGAAACCAATCCAACCTACGCAATGAAGGTATCTGTTTCACACACCACTCGCGGTATGCGCCCTGGTGAAGAGAATGGTGTTCACTACCACTTTGTAGAAAAGCATCACTTCGAAGACCTTATTGGTAAAGGTGAGTTCCTAGAGTACGCTGAAGTGTTCGGCAACTACTACGGTACTTCACGCGTTTGGATTGAAGAAAACCTAGACCGCGGTATCGATGTGTTCCTAGATATCGACTGGCAAGGTGCTCGTCAGATCCGTGAACAAATGCCTCAAGCGAAGAGTGTATTCATTCTTCCACCATCAAATGGTGAGCTAGAGCGTCGTTTGAATGTTCGCGGTCAAGATAGCGACGAAGTTATTGCGAAACGCATGAGCGAAGCAAAATCAGAGATTTCTCACTATGCAGAATACGATTATGTGATCGTGAATGATGACTTTGATGCAGCCCTAATGGACTTCAGAGCAATCATTCGTGCGGAGCGTTTGAAAGAAGATAAGCAAGCAGCTAAATACAGCGGCATGCTTACAGCACTACTGGCGGAATAATCTCTGATACCAATCGTAGTAAACAACTGGTCATTCTAGCTTGTGAAAAAGCCTGATAACGTCGTTAGAATTTTTGATTGTAGGGTCACTACTTATCGAAAAATTCTGCCTTGTTCTCAAACTTTTTTCCGGCGCTATCTCTGAGCACTTATTTACTGTGATTGGTATAACTGGATTTTCCATTGAGATAAGTATACGGTGATCTAGAAAGTCTCTAGTTAAACTTGTATACTTTCTCGTCATCAAAAATTTATTAGTTAATTACTATTTGGAGTCCTCATGGCACGCGTAACTGTTCAAGACGCTGTTGAAAAAGTTGGCAACCGTTTCGACCTAGTTCTTATTGCGGCTCGCCGCGCACGTCAAATGCAAACTGGCGGTAAAGATTCACTAGTGCCTGAAGAAAACGATAAGCCAACGGTTATCGCTCTTCGCGAAATCGAAGAAGGTCTTATCACTAAAGACGTACTAGATGCTCGTGAGCGTCAAGAGCAACAAGAGCAAGAAGCGGCTGAACTTGCAGCAGTAAGCAGCATCGCTCACACTCGATAAGAACGTCATTCGAACTAATTAACCTTCCGGGCCTTTAATTTGTATCTATTCGATAGCCTCAAAGACGTTGCCCAAGAATACCTAACAGAGCCTCAAATTGAGGCTCTGCGTCAATCTTATGTGGTAGCGAGAAACGCCCATGAAGGGCAAACCCGTTCAACGGGTGAACCATACATAATCCACCCTGTTGCTGTTTCAAGAATCCTGGCAGAAATGCGTCTGGATATCGAAACTCTGCAAGCAGCCCTACTCCATGATGTAATTGAAGATACTGAAGTTACAAAAGAGGAGTTAGAAGCTCAATTTGGCAATACTGTTGCTGAACTGGTTGATGGTGTATCTAAGCTGGATAAGCTTAAATTTCGTGATCGCAAAGAAGCGCAAGCAGAGAACTTCCGCAAGATGGTTCTCGCGATGGTGCAAGACATCCGCGTTATCTTGATCAAATTAGCTGACCGTACTCACAACATGCGCACGCTTGGGGCACTTCGTCCTGACAAAAAGCGTCGTATTGCTCGTGAAACCCTCGAGATTTATTCTCCGCTAGCTCACCGTCTTGGTATTCATAACATCAAGACCGAACTAGAAGAATTAGGCTTCGAAGCCCTTTATCCGAACCGTTATCGCGTACTTAAAAACGTAGTGAAAGCTGCGCGTGGTAACCGTAAGGAGATGATCCAACGTATCCATAGCGAAATCGAAGGCCGCCTTGAAGAAGTCGGTTTGCCTGCTCGCGTACTTGGTCGTGAGAAGAATCTGTTCTCCATCTATAACAAGATGAAAACCAAAGAGCAGCGCTTCCACACCATTATGGACATCTACGCTTTCCGCGTAGTGGTTGATACCCCAGATACTTGTTATCGCGTACTTGGTCAGGCTCACAGCCTGTACAAGCCTCGTCCTGGCCGCATGAAAGACTATATTGCGGTACCAAAAGCCAACGGCTACCAATCTCTGCACACGTCAATGATCGGCCCTCACGGGGTGCCAGTTGAGGTCCAGATCCGTACTGAAGATATGGAGCAAATGGCAGATAAAGGTGTCGCGGCGCACTGGTCTTACAAAGGTAATGGCTCGCGCAGCAGTAACGGGACAACCGCACAGGTTAAAGCACAACGTTGGATGCAGAGCTTACTTGAGCTACAACAAAGCGCAGGTAACTCATTCGAATTCATTGAAAACGTTAAATCTGATCTGTTCCCAGATGAGATCTTCGTATTCACGCCGAAAGGTCGCATTGTCGAACTTCCGGCAGGTGCAACAGCGGTCGATTTTGCTTACGCGGTGCATACCGACGTCGGCAACATGTGTGTAGGTGCTCGTGTAGACATGAACCCTTACCCACTCAGCAAATCGCTGAAGAATGGCCAAACCATTGAGATCATCAGTGCTCCGGGCGCACGTCCAAATGCAGCATGGCTCAACTACGTGGTGACATCACGTGCACGTACTAAGATCCGTCAGGTTCTGAAAACCATGCGTCGTGAAGAGTCGATTACCCTTGGTCGTCGTCTACTGAACCACGCACTTGGCGAGCACTCTATTACCGATATCGGCCAAGAGAATCTCGAACATGTATTGTCTGACTTGCGCCTAGAAAGCGTTGAAGACTTGCTCGCATCGATTGGTCTTGGTGAGCTGATGAGTATCGTTATTGCTCGTCGTCTACTGGGTGATGCTGACGAACTGACGGAAGTGAAAAACAACAGCGATGCGCCTAGGAAGAAACTGCCTATTCGTGGTGCTGAAGGCCTGCTACTGACGTTCGCTAACTGTTGTCACCCGATTCCAGACGATCACATCATTGCTCATGTATCTCCAGGTCGTGGCCTTGTGGTTCACCGCGAAACGTGTCCAAACGTTCGTGGTTACCAGAAAGAACCAGATAAATACATGGCGGTTGAATGGTCTGACGATTACAACCAAGAGTTCACTGCTGAGCTTCAGGTTGATCTGCAGAACCATCAAGGTGCACTGGCTGAGCTAACCAATGTTATCTCGAAAACAGGCTCTAACATTCACGGTATTTCAACCGAAGAACGTGATGGACGCTTGTACACAGTGACAATCTTGCTGACCACCAAAGATCGTGTTCACCTTGCGAGCATTATGAAGAAGCTACGTGTGATGCCACACGCGCTGAAAGTAAGACGTCGTAAGAACTGATAAAAATAAAGATGAGGGATTCGAGATGGCGGGATGCGAAGAGCAAAAGACTTCGTGACTCACCATCTTGGCTACACATCTGATTTAGTTTTTTGAATATCGATAGATAAAGCGATAAGGCAGATGAGAGATACAAGTCTCGAGATGCGAAGAGCAAAAGCTTTTCACCACTCAACCTTTCGTATTTTGAGTCTGCTTTAATTTTATGTATTGCTTTAATCTTTCCATATCCCGTTCACTCACACCCAATATCTGCTCTTAATCTTTTCGAATCTCGTTTACTCTCATCCCGCATCTGCTCTTCATCCCTTCGCATCTCGTTTACTCGCATCCCGCATCTGCTCTTCATCCCTTCGCATCTCGTTTACTCGTATCCCGCATCTGCTTCTAAGCTTTATCCTGTACAAAAATCCAGTAAAATGCTTGAATAGATTATCCCTCTTACGTTTATGAGCCTTGTTATGTCACAGCTTTTATCTGCTATCCCTCTCAACTCTTTATCTGGAGTCGGCGCTAAAGTCGCAGAGAAACTGGAAAAGGTTGGGCTTAACAACGTACAAGACCTGCTATTTCACCTTCCTTTGCGCTACGAAGATCGGACACGTATCTATCCAATCGTAAAGTTACACGCCGGCCTTTGGGCTGCTGTACAGGGCAAAGTAATGCACGTCGATACCATTTTCGGTAAACGTAAGATGCTCGCAGTAAAGATCAGCGATGGTAACGGTACGATTACGCTGCGCTTTTTCAACTTTACTGCAGGAATGAAGAATAACTTTGCTGAAGGCAAACAAGTGCACGCCTACGGCGAGATCAAACGCGGTAATATGGGACTTGAGATCGTCCACCCTGACTACAAGTTCTTTGCCCCAAGGCAGCAGCCAGATGTTGAAGCTAACCTGACCCCGGTGTACCCAACCACTGAAGGGCTAAGACAAGTCACACTGCGCAACCTCACTGACCAAGCTCTAGAGCTAATCGACAAAGCTGCCGTCAATGAGCTGCTACCGTCTGGCTTGTACGACCACCAAATTACTCTAGCACAAGCACTGCATACCATTCACAGGCCTCCTCCAGGCATTGACCTAGAGCTGTTTGATGAAGGTAAACACCCTGCTCAACTGCGTCTGATTATGGAAGAGCTACTGGCTCAAAACCTGTCGATGCTGTCTGTTCGTAGCAAAGGACAGCAAGACAAGGCGATGCCTTTTCCTCCAGCGAACACCCTCAAAGATAAGCTGTTGGCTCAGCTGCCTTTTTCTCCGACCAATGCGCAAGCACGAGTGACCAAGGAGATCGAAGCTGACTTGGAAAAGCCGCACCCTATGATGCGTTTAGTGCAAGGGGATGTAGGTTCAGGTAAAACCTTGGTTGCTGCACTAGCGGCGGTTCGCGCACTGGAACATGGCCAACAAGTCGCCTTGATGGCACCAACAGAACTATTAGCCGAGCAGCACGCGATTAATTTTACTAACTGGTTTGAAGCAATGGACATTCAAGTCGGTTGGCTGGCAGGTAAACTCAAAGGCAAAGCCCGTGAAACCGAACTGGCACGCATTGCTAGCGGCGAAGCGCAAATGGTGGTCGGTACTCATGCCTTGTTCCAAGAACATGTCGAGTTCAAAAACCTTGGCTTAGTGATCATCGATGAGCAGCACCGATTTGGTGTCCATCAGCGTTTAGAGCTACGTGAAAAAGGGGCAAAACAAGGCTATTACCCGCACCAGCTAGTGATGACAGCAACACCAATTCCACGAACGCTCGCCATGACGGCCTATGCCGATCTCGAAACCTCGATTATCGATGAACTGCCACCGGGTCGTACACCGATTCAAACCGTGGCGATTCCTGATACCAAACGGGATGATATCGTTGAGCGGGTGCGTAATGCGTGTCTTAATGAAGGAAAACAGGCCTACTGGGTATGTACGCTGATTGATGAATCCGAAGTATTGGAAGCGCAAGCCGCTGCTGATACCGCAGAAGAGCTGCAACGTAAATTGCCAGATGTGAAAATTGGTCTGGTACACGGCCGAATGAAACCCGCCGAGAAACAAGCGGTGATGCAAGAATTCAAAGAGAACAAACTGCACCTATTGGTTGCGACTACGGTGATTGAAGTGGGTGTGGATGTACCTAACTCGAGCTTAATGATCATCGAGAACCCAGAACGTCTTGGTCTAGCACAACTGCACCAATTACGTGGCCGTGTTGGTCGTGGTTCGGTCGCAAGTCATTGTGTACTGCTGTATCACTCGCCGCTATCTAAAACCGCTCAGAAACGTTTAGGTGTACTGCGTGAAAGTAACGATGGCTTTGTGATTGCTCAACGAGACTTAGAGATCCGTGGCCCCGGCGAGCTACTTGGTACTAAGCAAACTGGCCTAGCCGATTTTAAGATTGCTGACTTGGTACGAGACCAACGTTTAATCCCTGAAGTACAGCGTATCGCACGTCATATTCACGATAGCTACCCAGACAATGCTAAGGCGATCATCAATCGCTGGTTGGGTGAGCGTGATGTTTATTCTAAGGCGTAACTAGCAAAACTAACGTAATCCAAAACGCAAAAGGCTTCCCTCAAGGAAGCCTTTTTCGTGTGTGTTACTTCCATCAATCAAGAACGAGATTCCCTATTCGCTCGTTCCTCACGATAGAGAATGACGATCAAAGTAAACTGTCATCGTCAAAGTCCATGGTTAGCAATGCGTCATCCTCGAGAGGGAAGAATGGCCGAGTCGGGGATCTATGTTCAGCCCCCAACCACTCAATAAAACCTAAGGCTTCACTGGGAAACTGATCTGAGCCTTCAAGCCACCTTCACTACGGTTATTCACCACTACCGCACCTTGATGTTGGCTGACAATGCGCTTCACAATTGCCAAGCCTAAGCCCGTACCCTCACTGCCTCGAGCCGTATCACCGCGAGTGAACGGTTCAAACAACTTACCGACTTGGTCTTGTGGGATGCCCGGACCATTATCTTCTACCGTCACCCAAGCCAACTTATTATCTGCAGTCATACCGGTCGATACCTTGACCCAACCATTACCATAGCGCAGCGCGTTCACCACCAAGTTACTCACTGCACGCTTCATCGCGATCGGGTTGCCCAACGCAGGTTTCATGGTTTCTGGAATATCGGTTTCAATCTGAACCTCGTAGCCACCCTCAGAGCTCGATACTTCGCGTGCAATATCATCGACAAACACCGCTTGGAATGAATCACGATCGACTGGCTTTAAGTAATCCATGAACTGACTGATGATCTCGTTACACTCTTCAGTATCACTGATGATCCCTTCGGCTAAGTAGGCATCCTCTGGGGACATCATCTCAGTCGCTAAGCGAATACGCGTTAACGGAGTACGCAAATCATGACTGATACCGGCCATCAAGAGAGCCCTATCTTCTTCCAGTTCTTGTATGCCTTTCGACATCTGATTGAATGCACGAGTTACCGAACGAATTTCTTGCGCACCTTGCACTGGTAATGGCGGTGGAATGTCACCGCGCCCAACACCTTGTGCGGCTTTCTCTAGCGCAATGAGCGGGCGGTTTTGCAATCGGATAAACAGCCAACCACCTGCGACGATCAACATCGCCATGATCAAGCTGTTACGAAATAGTGGTGCAAAATCTTCTTCTTGCAACTCAGAGAGTGGTATACGAATCAAAGAGTTAGGCAGCTGAGCAATGTCCATCCACAGCACATAACTCTCTTTACCTAGAATCAATCGCACTTCGGTTTCAGAGCCCAGCTCTTTGGTCATCTCCTCACTCATCAGGTCAATTGCGACAGCATGATAATACTCACCCGCAGCCTCGCTATCCTTGGCGTGAACCGTCACTCCGAGTTGCTCAAGCACACGCTGACGCAATGGTGCGTCAATCTCGATATCACTACTGCCTTGATCCAATACCAGGTTTAACTCGTGAGCCAAAATCTTATTAAACTGCTGCAAGCTCGGCATCAATGCGTAGTTAAACACGGCGTAATATGAAAAGATTTGGCTAGCAACCAACAGGGTTAAGAAGAGCACTATCGACTGAGTAAAGGAGCTACGTATGCGCATAGGAGACCTAAAGTGAGGGATGATAAAGGGATATAGTGGGAACTATAGCTGTAAACCATTGTGCTGAATACAAAACGGGTCATCACATATTAATGAGATGACCCGTAAATAAAGAATTCTGATTCACAGAATCGATAAAGCGGCTTTTGAGCTTATAAAGCTAGATTACACAGCTTTGCCATCTGGAACGAATACATAACCCAAGCCCCACACCGTTTGGATATAACGGGGTTTGCTTGGATCTTCTTCAACAAGACGACGCAGACGTGAAATCTGAACATCGATAGAACGTTCCATTGCTGAATACTCACGACCACGCGCCATGTTCATCAGCTTATCGCGAGACATTGGCTCACGCGCGTTAGTGACTAGCGACTTAAGTACCGCAAATTCACCCGAAGTAAGCGGCATAGGCTCTTCACCGCGGAACATTTCACGCGTACCTAAGTTCAAACGGAACTCACCAAACTCAACCACAGACTCTTCTGTGCTTGGTGCGCCCGGTGCTTCAATCACTTGGCGGCGCAGTACCGCTTTAATGCGAGCAAGCAGTTCACGCGGGTTAAATGGTTTTGGCAGGTAATCATCGGCACCCACTTCCAAACCCACAATACGATCCACTTCGTCACCCTTTGCAGTCAGCATCAGGATAGGTAGCGAGTTGTTTGCGTTTCTTAGACGACGACAGATCGAAAGACCATCTTCGCCCGGCAACATTAAGTCCAATACCATCAAGTGAAAGTTTTCACGGGTTAACAGGCGGTCCATCTGCTCACTGTTTGCCACGCTACGCACTTGAAAGCCCTGCTCTGACAGATAGCGCTCTAACAGTGCACGTAAACGAGCATCGTCATCGACCACTAAAATTTTGTAGTTTTCTTGCATGTAATGGTTCCACCTATTAAAGCTTAAACCTAAGGTTAAGCATTCTTGGTAAATGTGTATTGGTATAAGACATTAAAAATGTAACATTATTGGAGAAAAAGTCGCCTAAATAATTGTTAACGTATGTTGCCTTTCTATATATTCTATCTTAGATCATCATTTCATTAAGTCAGATTTATGAAAACCAAACTTATAACTCGAGAAGGTTATAACAAGCTTAAAGCAGAACATGACCACTTATGGCACGAGAAGCGTCCAGAGATCACTAAGATAGTCACTTGGGCTGCAAGCCTTGGAGATCGTTCAGAAAACGCAGATTACACCTTCAATAAGCGTTTGCTACGTCAGATTGATCGCCGAGTGCGTTTCTTAAGAAAGTTCCTACCTGATGTCACGATCGTTGATTACTCGCCACAACAAGAAGGTAAGGTCTTTTTCGGGGCTTGGGTCGAAATTGAGAATGATGATGGGGAAATTAAGAAGTTTCGAATTGTCGGCCCTGAAGAGATCTACGGCGATACTAAAGGCTATATCTCTATCGACTCACCAATGGCACGCGCTCTGCTCAAGAAAGAAGTGGATGATGAGTTTACGGTAAAAACACCGGAAGGCGACAAAGAGTGGTTCATTAACTCGATTCGCTACGCAGACAATGAATAACCAAACCTAATATACACTTAGCGATGAGCTGAGTGTTCAAGCAAACTCAAACTCCAGATAAAAGAAAACCCCGCTAGGCTTTCGCCTGACGGGGTTAAGTCTCTATCGCAGCAATCCGGCTACTGTTTATCTCTTCGAGATAAGGTGCTCCCTGCATCTTTCCTTGATAGTGGCTAAATCCTTTAACCAATTTCCTTTTTGTTCATCGCCATCCTAGCGGTGTCCATTCTAGCCTGTCATCCTGACTGGCGAATCTCATCCAGAGATTGTTACTTCCTTGCTGACTACTCATCCTAAGTAATCAAATCTTCATCCTGAAGATACCTAGTCCATTAGGCTTTTTCCTGTTCCTGCCAACTCCCTGTCGACAAGTTAAATATTACGGTAATTGAGCGAGTTTCCTAGATAGTCGCAAAAAACATTTCAGGTGGGAAATACACCCGAAAATACACAATCAAATAAAATCAGTGACTTAGGTTGATTTCAAGACAGTTTCATCGATTTAAAGAGACTTAGTCTCACATCACTTGTAAGAGATCTCGCACAAAGCAGGTATCACAAACGGAAATTCGACTTCTGACAGGATAATTACACAGCCAAAGCTAGAAAAAGCGTACGCTCACCCCCATGTATTTGTCATGATATTAAATAAGAGATTCATCGGATGAGCCAAGCTATCTGTCGACTGATCGCTGAAGAACTGAATGTCCGTTCTGAGCAAGTCACTGCCGCAGTAAACCTAATTGACGACGGTAACACCGTTCCCTTTATTGCCCGCTACCGTAAAGAAGTTACGGGTGGCTTAGACGATACCCAACTACGTAACCTTGATAGCCGCCTTTCTTATCTTCGCGAGCTAGACGATCGTCGCCAAACGATTCTTAAGTCGATTCAAGACCAAGGAAAACTCACGCCAGAACTCGAGCGTGATATCACTCAAGCAGACAGCAAGACTCGTCTAGAAGATTTATACCTTCCATACAAACCAAAGCGCCGTACCAAAGGTCAGATCGCGATTGAAGCAGGCTTAGAGCCACTTGCCGATACGTTATGGAATGAACCACAGCACGATCCGGAAACGGAAGCAGCTAACTTCATCAGCAGCGATAAAGGCATTGCCGATACCAAGGCTGCACTGGATGGCGCACGCGCGATCATCATGGAGCGCATTGCGGAAGACGCAAACCTGCTTGAAAAGATTCGCCAACACCTGAACCGCAATGCAGAGCTTGGTGCTCGTGTTGTGGCTGGCAAAGAGAACGAAGGTGAGAAGTTCAAAGACTACTTCGAGCACAACGAAGCGCTTAGCAAAATACCGTCTCACCGTGCCCTTGCAATGCTGCGTGGCCGAAATGAAGGCTTCCTAACACTGGCAATGAACGCAGACCCAGAGCAAGAAGAAGGTGTACGTGGTTCATACTGCGAGAACATCATCTCTGATCACTACGGCATTACCCTAAGCAGCGCTCCTGCAGATGCTTGGCGTAAGCAAGTGATTAGCTGGGCATGGCGCATCAAGGTTTCTATGCACATGGAAACCGAATTGATGGGCGCGATGAAAGAACGAGCAGAGATCGAAGCAATTGAAGTATTCGCCACCAACCTTAAAGACCTGCTAATGGCTGCGCCTGCTGGCCCTCGAGCAACATTGGGCTTGGATCCAGGTTTACGTACCGGTTCGAAAATCGCTGTTGTGGACTCAACAGGTAAAGTTCTAGCGACAGAGACTATTTACCCTCACCCACCGCAAAAGCAATACGACAAGTCAGCACACGTGGTTGAGCAGATGGTTCATCAGTTCAACGTTGACCTGATTGCGATTGGTAACGGCACAGCTTCCCGCGAAACCGACAGCTTCGTGGTTGATGTGATTAAGCGTGGCAACCTAAAAGCACAAAAGATCATTGTTAGCGAAGCGGGCGCATCGGTTTATTCTGCGTCTGAGTTAGCAGCAAAAGAGTTCCCGAACATGGACGTATCGATCCGTGGTGCAGTGTCTATCGCGCGTCGTCTGCAAGATCCATTGGCAGAGCTGGTGAAGATTGACCCTAAATCGATCGGTGTGGGCCAATACCAACACGATGTGAGCCAAACTATGCTCGCTAAACGCCTCGATGCGATTGTCGAAGACTGTGTAAACGCCGTAGGTGTTGATGTGAATACCGCGTCTGCCGCACTACTTACTCGCGTAGCGGGCCTTTCTAGCACCATCGCTCAGAACATCGTGGATTTCCGTGATGAAAATGGTCGTTTTGAAGCGCGTACTACGCTGAAGAAAGTCGCTCGCTTGGGGCCAAAAGCCTTTGAACAGTGTGCTGGTTTCCTACGAATTATGGACGGCAAGAACCCTCTCGATGCATCATCGGTTCACCCAGAAGCTTACCCTGTGGTGAAAAGCATCGCTGAGAAAAACCACAAAGACATCAAATCTCTGGTGGGTAACACAGACTTCCTGCGTGGCTTGCATGCCATTGATTACACCAATGAAAACTTTGGTGTACCAACGGTAAGCGACATCATCAAGGAGCTGGATAAACCGGGACGTGACCCTCGCCCTGAATTTAAGACAGCAACCTTCGCTGATGGCGTAAACAGCGTTTCAGACTTAGAACCGGGCATGATTCTAGAAGGCGTGGTATCGAACGTGGCTAACTTTGGCGCCTTCGTTGATATTGGTGTTCACCAAGATGGCTTAGTGCATATTTCAGCGCTCACCGATCGCTTTGTCTCTGACCCCCGTGAAGTGGTTAAAGCCGGTGACATCGTCAAGGTGAAGGTAATGGAAGTCGATGTTCAGCGTAAGCGTATTGCGCTAAGCATGCGTATGAAGGACGAGCCGGGACAAGATAACCGTGCTCAACGTTCAAGTGCACCTCGCACGCAAAACCGCCCGAACCAGAATTCACAAGGTGGACAACGCCGTCGTGAGGAGCCGCAACAAAACGCGGCGATGGGCGGTGCTTTTGCCGCAGCCTTTGCTAAAGCGAAAAAATAATCCATTAGCTCATCTAAAAAGCTGATGTGCTTAAAACAAAAAACCTGCATCCCTTAGGGTATGCAGGTTTTTATTATGTGTTCAAAAAAGACATCGAAGCTGAGCTGTATTCTACGTATTTTATACTCGAAATAATTGGGGTTGCAGCTAGGTAACCTTTTCCTTACAAAGGAATGAAGTTCATCCCTATGAGCATAGGGGTTCTATGTAATTAGGGTGAACTTACGCAGTTAACAACGCTGCGGCTTCAAGTATGAAGAGTATAATTACAACACAATCAGCATTTCTGATGGAGCATGAGGCGCAACAGCATGACCATAATGATATTTTATGACCTTACGTCGTTTCTCCATCTGTCCCTCCTGAATCGCCGCATCTAAAACATGCTTTGGCAGGCGAAAACGCATGGTATAGCCTTTTCCTTGGTCAGCACTGTAAGTTCTCAGTGCCAACAAGCTGAACAGCCTATCAAAAGGATCTTGTGGCTCTTCTTGGCTAATCGAATTGGCCTCTGACTCGTTCTCCATTTCATAACCCGGATGGTCTGAAGGATCCCAAGCCGACTGCTGCCTTCGCTTATCGTCCGACTTTACCTTTCGCTCTGCATTGGTTTTCGCCAATGCTACGGCGGGAGCGACAGGTTCTCGAACTCTATTATCACGCGCAACTTGCTCTGTTTGCACATTAACGGACGGGGCGATTAGTGGCACACTCACTGCAGTTGCAGGTGACACAATCATCGCGAACTCTCCTCAAGAATCGCCCATCGTTATTGCTATAACGCTGTTGTACTGTGAGTCAGCACAACAGGCATAGCCCAACTTACCGCAATCAGCTCAGGAGAGAGTTAGGTCTGAGTATCATGCTGTACATTGGTGTTATACCAATCGTGGTAAATAACTGCTCAACCTAGCTTGTTAAAACGCTCGATAACGGCGTTAGAACTTTTGATTGTAGAATAACTACTTATCAAAAAGCTCTGCCTTGTTCTCTAGCCTTTTTCCTACACTATTTTTGAACACTTACTTACTGTGATTGGTATTAGGTTATATATCGACCAAGCCGGCAATAAATTTAGCGATTATTTTTGGGCGAAGCTGACCAGTTCACTGCAAAAGGCATCGGCTTCGGTCATAAACGGCGCATGTGAAGACTGCGTGAAGATGTATTGCTCAGTATGAGGCAGAGCATTGCCCAAATCTTTGGCCACCTTGATTGGCACCAATCCATCTAATCGACCATACAAGCGCAACATAGGCACTGAAATCTCAGGCAATTGTTCACGCAGGTCGACGTCCGACAGCATCTTTAATCCTGCTAATAATGATTCAGGGTTCGGCAACGGGCGAGACAGCACCGCTTGCTTGAGCTGTTTTACATCTTGTCTTGCTGAAGGGCTACCCATGGCTTGCAATGCCATAAAGCGTTCGATGGTGGTTTGGAAGTCTTCCACCAGCTGTTCGGTGAATGCGCTTAATACGTTTGGCTGAATACCTCGCCATAATACGGGCTCTTTAGCAGCAGCGAATTTAGGAGAACTGGCGACAGTCACAAGCTTGCTCACGTAATCTGAGTGATGAAGAGCCATGTGCGTTGCGACCAAACCACCGAGCGACCAACCCACCCAGATCGCTTGTTTAGGCGCTTCGGCCAACAGTTGCTGAGCAATCTCTTCAAGATCTTGAGCGTGGCAGTGTGCGCTGTGTCCATACCCTGGTAAATCGACAACATGCACTCGGAAATCAGCTTGTAATGCATTAACGGTTTGTTGCCACACCGCACCGTTCATTCCCCAGCCATGAACCAGTACTAAATCAGGCCCTTGCCCAGAAACATGCCAATATAACGCGTCACTCATTCTCAATATTCCCTACTTTTTCCGTCAGCGATAATCCGTGCTTTTCAGTATGGTTAGCAAAAGGAACACCATAACCCAAAAGCATCGCAAGCTATGTTATCCGATTGGCTACAAAAACACACACCACGTCTGGTCACACCTCAATGCCACCTGTGTAAGCTCGATAAGCTTCCCGAAGACGCACATCCTCGATGGTGCAATTCTTGTCTCAAGCTCTTTGAACCTGTACCACGCTGTCAAAGATGTGGCTTAAAAACACTGACCACTGTCGATCAATGTGGTGAGTGCTTAGCTAATCCTCCGCTTTGGCATCGGCTCTATTGCGTCGGTGATTACACCTTCCCAACAGCAGGCTATATCCAACAAATGAAATACGCTGATAAGTTTTGGTTTGCACGTGATCTGTCTAAGCTATTGGCATCACGTATCGATCAACCTGCTCCGTTGCTCACCAGCGTACCGCTGCATTGGCGCCGATACACCCATCGCGGCTTTAATCAAAGTCAGCTACTGGCCAATTACACGGCTCAAGAGCTTGGCGTTAAAGATGAGGTGTTGTTTCGTCGAATTCGCTCAACAGCTTCCCAGCAGGGGCTGACTAAATCCGCACGATTACACAATCTAAAGAGCGCTTTTGCGCTTCAAAAACAAGACTTTCAAGGAACTATCCCCTCTCACGTCGCGATAATTGATGATGTTGTAACCACCGGCAGTACTGTGTATCAATTATGCCAATTACTACTTGAAGTGGGCGTTAAAAGGATTGATATTTACTGCATCTGCCGCACTCCTGAGCCCTCTGGATAAAAGCTGTGAATCACTACTTGTACAGCAATCCAACAAAAAAGGGCTGAATTACAAATCTGACAGGAGTAGAATGGCGCTAATAACCTACAAATCTACTCAGGTATTCGTCGTGTCAAATATTACTATTACAGAAACAGCTCAAACTCACTTTGCCAATCTGCTGTCACAGCAGCCTGAAGGTACAAACATTCGTGTGTTCGTGGTAAATCCAGGCACACAAAACGCTGAGTGTGGTGTTTCTTACTGCCCAACAGATGCTATCGAAGCGTCTGATACAAAACTTTCTTTCGAAGCATTCTCTGCATACGTAGATGAGTTAAGCCTACCATTCCTAGACGAAGCTGAGATTGACTTCGTGACTGACAAAATGGGCTCTCAACTAACGCTTAAAGCACCAAATGCTAAAATGCGTAAGGTATCTGATGATGCACCGCTTCTAGAACGCGTTGAATACGCAATTCAAACACAAGTTAACCCACAACTTGCTGGTCACGGTGGTCACGTTAGCTTGGTAGAAATCACTGAAGACGGTGCTGCTATCGTAGCATTCGGCGGTGGTTGTAACGGTTGTTCTATGGTTGATGTGACTCTAAAAGAAGGCATCGAGAAAGAACTTCTTCAACAATTCGAAGGTGAACTGACTGCTGTTCGTGATGCAACTGAGCACGATCGTGGTGAGCACTCTTACTACTAATCACTGATTTAGTGTTAGTCGTTATTTGAAAGGTTGATGCGTGAGCATCAACCTTTTTTGTTTTAGGTCTAAGAAAACACGCCCCTATATTAGCTTCCTATGCTCTTGTATTAATGAGCTTAATTATCAAAAACCTCACCTCGTTACCATCTTGAGTAAGGTATTCAAGTGATCGTAATCGACTCCTGCTTCAATAATTTTCGGATATGAAAACTCGGATCTAGGAACTCAACTCTATTTCCCCTATATTAGAATGACTTTATAAGAAAGAATTCCAATGAGCTAAGGAGCGAGCGCAATGACAAAAAGGACCAAGCCAGAAATTTTGGCTCAGCAAACTGTCGCTCAATCAAAACTATTCTCTATCGAGTCTCTCGATTTACGCTTTTCAAACGGTGAAGAGCGCACTTACGAACGCATGAAGCCTAGCGGCCGCAACGCAGTAATGATGGTTCCGATTACTGAGCAAGGCGATATTCTGTTGGTACGGGAGTACGCAGCGGGCACAGAACGCTATGAATTGGGCTTTCCGAAAGGACTTATCGATCCTGGTGAGCAGCCAAACGAAGCCGCGGTTCGTGAACTCAAAGAAGAGATTGGCTTTGGGGCTAACAAACTCACTCCACTCAAGGAAGTGATCCTCGCTCCCTCTTATTTTTCTAGCAAAATGACGCTGTTTATCGCAGAAGACCTCTACCCAGAGAAGCTAGAAGGTGATGAACCTGAACCACTGGACATTGTGCGCTGGCCGCTTGCTCAAGCCGAAGAGCTATTAACGCATCTCGACTTCTGTGAGGCTCGCAGTATTACCGCCCTACTATTGACCCTTCGCTCGCTAAATAACAACTAAAGCCATAAGCGCACTCGAAGAGTAAGAGAATATTTATGCCAACAACAAAAGATTTGTCTCACCTCCTACCCTCTGTCATTGAGGTTGCTCGCTCTGCAGGGCAGCTCATCTTAGAGATCTACGAGAAAAAAGATTACGAAGAGTTCACCAAGAGTGATGACACGCCTGTCACCAGTGCCGATCTGGCAGCACACAAGCTAATCTCAAAAAAACTCAGTGAACTCACGCCTGATATTCCAGTGTTATCTGAAGAAGCCGCTGATATTAGCCTAGAAAAACGCGCTCAGTGGGACCGCTACTGGTTGGTTGACCCATTAGATGGAACGCAGGAGTTCATCGCAAGAAGTGGTGATTTCGCGACAATTATCGCCCTAATTGAACATAACAAGCCAGTAATGGGTGTGGTGTATGCTCCGGTTTCTGGTGTGAGCTATTACGCATACAGCGGTAAAGGGGCTTGGAAAATTCCAGACCTTAATGACAGTGTTAAAATCAAAACGCATCGTCATGAACTACCAAACCAGTCTATTGCAATGGCGATCAGCCGTCGCCAAGACATCAATCGCATCACTAGTCGTATGAGCTCAGCATGGAATTATGATTTGGTTCCTCTAGGCTCAGCAGCGCTTAAGGCATGTTTAGTAGCAGAAGGTGCTGTGGATTGTTATCTGCGCCTTGGACCAACCGGAGAGTGGGATACCGCCGCAACGCAGTGCATTGTTGAAGAAGCTGGCGGACGTATCTTAAGTACTCAATTAGAGCCGCTTTCGTACAATGAAAGAGAAACGCTAGAAAACCCGAACTTCATTGTACTCGGTGATGCAGATTTACCGTGGGCAGAGATCTTACAAGGCAAAGACTAAAGCCAACAGTCTTTATAGCCATAGGATATTCAAACAAAACGGGCACCTCAATGAGGTGCCCGTTTTTTATATCTCGTAATTTAGTGACCCTTAGCTGTTTAGCTAAAAACGACCTTGGTAAGTAAACTGATATTTACCTTGGCTGTCAGGGTTACCCAACCACTTAAGCTGGCTCTGCATCGCTGATGGGAATTCAGCACCCGGTTTAAACCATGCTGCCGAGGTGTAGCTTTGATTAGGCGTTACGCTCGCTGAGAACTCACTGTCCACTTGATCACTCTTCTGGATGCCTTTAGCTGCAATGGTGTTGTCTTCACAGGTAATATCCGCAATCACGGGCCCGAGGTCTAATGAACCCACTGGCGAGTCGACAGCTGCACCAGACCAAGCAAGCGTACCTTCGCCCGATTGACACCAAGGCTGAGCATGAACTGCGTGTTTGATCGTCAGTTCAACTTGTCCTGCAATAGAAACGGGGACTGGGATAGCCGGCGCATATTTCATCACGTTCATAGCAGGCATTGAAGCCACGAGGTTTTCTGCATAAGCACCGCTCATGCTATATCCAACACGACCTTTACCGGATAAATTCATGTCGCTGTTACGACCAAAGCGAACCGCAAGCTCGGCTTTGGCTTGGAATAGTTTAGAGAACTGGAAGTCCCACTGCACTGAGCCGTAATTGACACGCTGCCACGCAATATTGTTAGCGCGACCTTGCCAAACGGTGCCTTCAACGCCTTCGATGCTTAAACCACGCACAGCGGGCGCATGCTTGAGAGCAAAAGCGGCAGGCAAATGCAGCAACAAGCTTACTGAGAAAAAAACGATAAAAATGACGCTGAATAACAGGCCATATTTGAAAGATAGACCGCGTTTCACATTAACCTCGTTTAAACTGTAGTCGGTTGATCTCAATAACCCCAGGGCTATCAGAGCGATCAATATCCATAAACTCAACCTCAACACCCTGTTTTTCTTTCAGGTATGTTAGCCAGTCAACGAACTTATTAAATGGCACAGGCTTAATCCACACTTGCAGCATCTCACCACGTGGTTGTACGCGTATCAGCTCGATGTTAAAACGGCGCATAGAAGCAGGCACAGATTGGTTTAAAGGCTGGCTGGCACTTATGCCACCACTGCCTCGCAACTCAACCACTTCATTGGCTTTATTGGTTACCCAAGCCAGAAGTTGCTTCTCACTTTGAATACGGCTCTGCGCAAGTTCAGCTCGCTGACTGAGTGGCTGGATAAGCCCCCAATAAACAACACCGACCACCAATAGAATTGAGCAACCAATCACTAATCGTTGCTCTCTCTGACTTATTGAAGTCCACCACGCTTGGAGTGGCTCAATCATATTTCTCATCACTGATCTCCTTACGCAGGTTATTGATGGGGTTTAAGAGTAAAGCTGCCAAATACAGCATCGCCATTACGGTTTAATGGACCTTGTTCAACGGTAAATTTCTCTTCGAGCTTCACTCTCGCAGTCTCAAAGTGTTGGAAATCAGAGCTTTTAGCCTGAAGTCGAACCTCAGAGCGGTTGCCATCGTAGCGAATACTTTCGACTTCGATTGACTTCACCTGCCCTAGCGTTTCTGGCAATAACGCTAGCCAGCCTAGTAAGGAGTCACCCTCGCCTGAACCGCCATATTTCTTGGCTTCATCGTTCATCTGACGCTTAAGATAGCTCACTGTTGGGATACGTTGTTTACCTGGGAGCACTGCTCTGAAAATACGTTCACTCTCCATGCGGTAAGCTTGTGCTTGAGCTTCGTATTGTTGAACCTTCAACACTTGTTGAGTCACAATCACAGCCACCAGCAAACAAGCAGCAATCGCTACTTTCTGCCATACGCGCCAATATTTACTGAATGAAGATTTGGTTTTAAAGGTGCCAGTCAGTAAATTTACGCCGCTTGTGATCGCTTGTTGGCTCAGCAAAGACATCACCAATTCCGCAGGCTTTGCTTGCCAATTCGCACCGCTCTGCTGTTGAACGTCTTCGCTCGGCATCGCGGTATAGCTAAAGATAGTCGTCGCTTGCTCTTCGTCATCAGCAACAACCCAATCACTTTGCAGAAACATAGGTAACCATGCTTCGCTGATCGACACGGCTTGATAGTTACCTTGACGTTGAGAGTTACCTTGGCGCAATAACCAATGCTGGTCGATCTGCAATGCACTGATGCCAGATTCTTCCAGAGGCACGGCCAGTGTATCTGGTAACACCTTACGGAAGATAATATTGGCTTCACGAAACAGGTCTAAAGCTTGCTTTAACCATTCGCGGTCGACACCACACACGGTAGCGTGCGTTGCGTCTTTATCTAAAATCGTCAGGTGTAAATCTTCGATATCTTGTGCGACTTCGTCTTCTAATAAAAACGGCAGCATAGAATCGAACTGGCGAGCAGCACCTTTCGGGATCTCAACACGCTTAATTAAGCATTCATTTCCCGGCAATAAAGCGATACAGCTGCGCTTTTCAGCGTAAGGCGTTAACTCATCCAACTGCTCCCAGCTAGACAACTCGCCACTTGCTATCACTTCTTGTTGGCTTGTCGACCAAACTAACCACTGCACAGGGCTTTGTGGTTCGCTACTCAGTCGAACGGTCAGAAACTCGCTCACTGATTCCTCCAAAACGACGGCGTACTACCGTCACTGTTTCTCGATTACTACTATAGAAAAGCGTCCGTATACGTACACGTGACTGCTCAACTAATACCTCTGCATCTAGCTCAAAATAGGCGCTATCTACAGTTAAATATGCTTTCGCTTTTTTGCTAACTTCGGCACTCACGCCAACAATGGCAGGTTCAGCCATAAAAGCATCCACCGTATCCCAGCCATCAAATGGGCGTTTGTCTATTAGCTGTTTAGCATCTGACTCACTTAAACCAGGTGCAAACATCGCCTCCAATAAAGACGCCTGCTTTTCCGTGAGTGTATTCACGTTCAAGCGAAAATCGTCGCTCGGTAGAGCGCAAACAAACGGGCGAACCTTATTCATCACTTCACCCGTGACCTGATAAACCGCTCTTAGCTCAGATTCATCCGCCATTAAGCCATTCGCCGCCAAATAAGATGGCTTCATCGCTTCATAGGTGCTGTCTTCTACCCCCGCTGAAGAGGTGGTTCGGGTATCTGCGTCAACAAATTCCCACGTTGAGTTTGCAATAACCTCGGCCTGATAAGGCTCAACGTCTTGGTTTTCTAATAAGGTTTGCCAAACCGTGATCAAATAAGGTGTCTGGTTACTTGAAGTGGTCGTCACTCCCGCCAATGCATTGAGATTAAAGCAAGCCTGAGCATCAACGATGCGTCCCTTAACTTGACCGTAATCCAATGGGTATACCTGCTCTTCTAGCGCCCATGGTTGACTTAAGTTTACGGTATCACTGTCTTTGTAGCTTTGCCTAATGCCGTCTTGCACCAGCGCTTCTACGCCAATGCTGTACCAATAAGCCTGTTGGTAATTCAGTTGATTACCAACGCGCTTGAATTGCGTAAACAGACGTTCCGACATACTGCCAGCGATAGTTGCCATGATCGCCAATAGCATCAGGATAATGATCAGCGCGACACCACGCTGCTTACGACCCATAGCTGACCTTGTCCGTGCAAGCTTGTTAGTTCGATGAGTCATTATTCCCCTCATTACTGCCTGAAGAGTCACTGTTTGAAGCATCATCGGCCTGATCTAGCGTGCCACCGGGAGTGAGATAAACACGCTCTATCTCACCATAATCTTTCAAGGTTAGCTTTAACCTTACCGCTTTCGGTAGTGATTTGTCGGTTTGCCACTCTTTGCCCCAGCGGCTTCCGTCATAAAACTCGAATTCCAAGCTTTCAACATCATCAAGCAAAGGCGTAATCACACCTTCTTGGCCTGCAGGGGTATCGGGGTAACGCCACCACACACGCTCAAGTGTTTCTTCTTTAATACGGTAGCCCACTTTGGTGACCTCTCCGCGAGGAAACTGCTGCTGTGGGTTATGCCAACCAAGGCGAGTAAACATGATGCCAACGCTGTCGGAATCCAGTAAATACTCTTTCATTAGTATCAGCTTAGATGATGCTTCTTCACCGTTGGTACGAAATTTTCGCACCGCCATCTGGCGAAAGTCATTATCTAAAATGACTAAACTACGTTGCAGTTGATTCAAGCGGGCACTGCGCTCGATTGAGAGTTCATTGCTGCGCTGAACCTGATTCACTACCTGATAAGCCGCCATGCTCAACGTGGCAAAGATAGCGATCGAGACCAAAACTTCAATTAAGGTAAAGCCTCTCCCTTTTGAAGATAGACCTTGTTTACGTGGCGTACGCTTATTTGCCGACATGCTCTTACCTAGCGACTTGCTCTTAGCTAACCACACGTTTTTAGTTAACCACATAGCTGCGCACCGTGACCACTGGAGAAGCTTTTTTATTGGTTGCCACACTCACATCAAACGCCTTTAATAAATCATCGCTAGTATCGATTGGCGTAACTTTCCAGAACCACTCTCTTCCAGCCAACTCTTGTGTACCCTGTGCTTTTTTAAGCTTCTCAGGATGCAGCATCACCAAGGCCATTTGATTATCAACGACCATAGCAGCGAAGGTTTTTTCTTCTAGATAACTGAGAGTATTGATGTGCTGCGTAACAGCACGAATCACACTGATCGCTGCCGTTGCGAAAATAGCGAGCGCAACCAATACTTCAAGCAGAGTCATTCCTCGAGAACCAAGGGTCATACCACGAGAAGGAGAACGGTTATTCCTCTTCATATTCTTCTCCCGGCTCTAGTAATCGAATGACACCATTATCCAATACTCGAATACGCCAACCATCTTGTATGGTGTCTCCGGTATTTGGATAAAACGACAATACAAATGGCGTCATTTCAGCACTCGACAAGATGTAGATCTGTGGTGGCTTTGGCTTCTTTTCCTCTTCCAGATCCGCAAACATATCTTCATCAAACAAGCTTCCTGGATTGAACAGCCGATCATCGTCTTCCCATGCACCACCACCTAGAGTCAGTGACAATGCGAGTTCTTCCGGCAATTCAGTTGAAGAGGGGATTTTTTCAAAGTCGACTTCTTGCCAGCCTTCAGACTTAAGCGCCATCAGTACATAGGTCGATTTTTTTTCATCAACCCGAACACCAAAATCCAAGCCACTTAAAATAGCTTCTTCATTGAGTAGCTGAACTCGTTGATAAAAACTTTGAGCGTATTTTTTAGCAACATCTTTACTATTGGTAGGAATGGTCGCGATCACCGCGACCGCCGTTACTGACAGTAATACCAATACCAAAAGAATCTCAATTAAGGTGAAACCTGGCTGTGTTTGCTTAGTTTTCACCTTTAGACTCCATCTGTTTACGTCCTAACATCAAATAACGGCATCAAGTGACAATAAGCCTAGGCTTACTGAAAGTCTTGCATGTTCCAGTTGCCGATATCCGCAGCAATACCTTCACCACCTTCTTGGCCATCAGCGCCAAGTGTAAAGATATCGATAGTGCCGTTATCACCAGGGCTTAGGTATTGGTACTCATTGCCCCATGGGTCGTTAGGTAGACGCTTGATGTAGCCACCGTCACGGTAGTTACGAGGCTCTGGGCTACTTGGTTTAGAAACCAATGCATCAAGACCTTGATCCGTTGTTGGGTAAACGCTGTTATCCAGTTTGTACATATCGAGCGCATTCTCTAGCGCCACGATATCAGTGATGGCTTTTTGTTGGTCAGCCTTCTCTTTGTTACCCAATAGGTTAGGTACAACAAAGCTCGCCAATACGCCAAGGATAACCACAACAACCATCACTTCTAATAGGGTAAAGCCTGATTGTTTCTTCATTCTGTTTTTCATTATTTTCTCCAAATTACAGACAGCGAGTTGAAGGTAATAATGTCCTTCTTCTCGATAATCCAAAAACTAACGTCTTGTGAGCAGTCATTTAGCCGCTCATTAAATTATTCATTTCAAGCATCGGCATTAAGGTCGCCATCACAATGAACAGCACTAAGCCTGCCATCAAAGCGATAAGTGCTGGTGTGAAAATACCTAGCGCGATATTCACGGTCGATTCAAAGCTTTGGTCTTGGTTGTCCGCCGCTCTTGTCAGCATTTGTTCTAACTGACCACTCTGCTCACCACTGGCGATCATATGCAGCATCATTGGAGGGAAGAGTTTGGTTTGATCGAGCGCTTTACGCAGGCTTGCCCCTTCTCTAACACTGTCTGATGCCTGTAATACTTGTTGCTTCACATGGTGATTCGACATTACATCAACCGCCACTTTCATCCCTTCAAGAATAGGAATCGCACTCGAAGTACAGATAGAGAGTGTTCGAGCAAAACGAGAGGTATTAATCCCTTTTGCTATTTTGCCGATCAGTGGAATGCTTAATAGCTTGCGATCCCAACTCATGCGAACGCCCGGTTTTTTCAGCGCGGTCTTAATCAACACAATCACACCAATGATCAACAACAGTAATTGGATACCCCAATTCTGGATAAATTCACTTGATGCCAATAAAAATTGTGTCGATTGAGGAAGCTCTTGGCCCATTTGGATAATAGGCTCGACAATCTTAGGTACCACGGTTGCCAACAGGAACGAAACAATCGTCACCGCAAACACCACCAGCACCACAGGGTAGATCATCGCTTGTAGCAGCTTAGAGCGCATCTTCTGGCGGTTTTCTGCATAATCGGCTAACCGCTCCAATACCGCATCTAAGTGACCAGATTTCTCACCAGCCGCAACCATGGCTCTAAACAGTTCATCGAAGATGTGTGGGTAATCAGCCAAGCTATCCGCTAGCGAATAACCTTCCGTTACCTTCGAACGAACCGCCAGTAGCATGGTTCGAATGCGTGGCTTTTCAGATTGTTCCGCCACGGCCTTCAGACACTCTTCTAGCGGCATGCCAGACTGAACGAGCGTGGATATTTGTCGAGTAATTAAAGCAAGATCAGGTGTACTGATACCACGCTTAAAGCTGGTCGAGGGCTGAGCACCTTTCGCAGTTTTAGCCTTGGCTTCAGTCATCTCAACCGGCATCAAGCCTTGTTCTTTCAAGCGTTGGCGAGCCTGACGAGCGTTATCCGCTTCAATAGAGCCTTTTTTGCTCTTACCTTTGGCATCCAGTGCTTTGTATTCAAATGCCGCCATACTAGACTTCCTTGGTCACACGCATCACTTCTTCTAAGGACGTTACCCCTTTTAGAACTTTGCTCAAGCCATCATCTCGAATACTTGGGGTTGTGCCACGAATTGCTTTCTCAATCGCCTGTTCGCCAGCTTCACTGTGAATAAGCTCTTGCACCGAGTCGTCAATCATCAGGAGTTCATGAATACCGGTACGGCCTCGATAGCCTTTGTGACTGCAGTTTTCACACCCTTTGGCATGGTAAAGCGTAAGGCTGTCTTTCTTCTTCAACCCAAACAGCTTCTTCTGCTCTTTATCCGCTTCGTAAGGTTCTTTACAGTCGTTACATAGGGTACGAACCAAGCGCTGAGCCAAAACACCCAGCAGCGAAGAAGAGATCAAGAAGGGTTCGATGCCCATATCACGTAGACGTGTAATCGCACCGATTGCCGTATTGGTGTGAAGGGTCGACATTACTAAGTGACCGGTCAAAGAGGCTTGAACAGCGATCTCAGCGGTCTCTAAGTCACGTATCTCACCAATCATTACCACATCCGGGTCTTGACGAAGAATGGCACGTAAACCACGCGCAAAGGTCATATCAACCTTAGGGTTCACTTGTGTTTGGCCAATGCCATCGATATCGAATTCGATTGGGTCTTCAACGGTTAGAATATTTCGCTCATTACTGTTGAGCTCTTGCAGGCCAGCGTACAAGGTCGTTGATTTACCAGAACCCGTAGGACCAGTAACCAAGATGATACCGTGTGGGCGCTGAATAAGCTTACGGAAGTTTTCGTGGTTCTCGGCCGTCATGCCTAAACTGTGCAGGTCTAGACGAGTCGCGTTCTTATCCAACAGACGCATTACCACGCGCTCACCGTGCGATGAAGGCATCGTAGACACACGAACATCGACCGCTCGACCACCGATACGCAGAGAAATACGACCATCTTGTGGCACGCGTTTTTCCGCAATATCTAGCTTAGCCATAACCTTGACACGTGACACCAACAGCGGAGCCAGTTTACGGCTCGGCGCAAGAACATCACGCAACACACCATCAATACGGAAACGGATAGACAGTGATTTCTCAAAGGTTTCGATATGAATATCTGAAGCACCCTCTTTGATCGCCTCACCCAACATCGCGTTAATTAGCTTGATGATTGGTGCATCGTCTTCCGATTCAAGTAAGTCTTCATCTTGTGGCAACTCTTCTGCTAGCGAGAAGAAGTCGTCGTTGTCAGCACCAATGTCTTCCATTAGCTGACGAGCTTCCGACGAGTCACGCTGATACGCATCGGTCAATTTTTTATCAAATTCGTCTGCGCTGATCGCTTGTGGCGTGAAGCCATTTTTCACCACACGGCTTACTTCAATGATCGCCGCCGATTTTAGAGGCTCTACATAATAAAGTGCCGGCGGACGCTCTGGATGCTGATATTCCAACACCATCTTGTAGCGATTCGCAAAGCTAAACGGCAAGCGCTGATAAGTACGTGCCGCCCCTACCAATTCAGCCATTATTCTGTTTCCATTTGATCAATGAAGGCTTGGATTTCAGCCGGGTGATTCATGTCTGCACCAAATTTAGGCAGTACTGGAATATTATCGTCAGCCATCAGTTTCAAACCTTGCTCTGCCTTGTACAGCTGCTCAGCTCGAATGAAGTTGTATTTACGCTGAGTGATACCATCAGCCGTCATACCATCACGGATGATGGTCGGTTTGATGAATACCATTAGATTCTTTTTCTCAACCTGAGTACTGGTTGACTTGAACAGGTGCCCAAGAACAGGAATATCACCCAAGAATGGCACCTTAGATTCACTCTCTAACGCACGTTCATCAATCAAACCACCCAGCACCAGCATTTGGCCATCTTGAACAATCACAGAGGTGTTCAGTTGACGCTTAGCAAAACGTACATCTACCGCGCCGTTCGCGCCCAATACGTTCGACACTTCTTGTTCAATATTCAGCTGAACAGAATCGCCTTCGTTGATTTGTGGAACAACCTTCAGCTTGATGCCCACTTCTTTACGTTCAACCGTTTGGAATGGATTATCGTTGCTTGAACCTGCTGTTGAACCTGTTAAAACAGGCACCTCTTCACCCACAATGAATGACGCTTCGCCGTTGTCCATCACGGTAATACTTGGAGAAGATAGGATGTTTGAGTTTGAATCGGTCGCTACCGCACTAATAAGTGCAGTCCAGTCACCCATCACCACACTCATTGCCGCGCCATTAACACCTGAAAGTGCAGAGGCTAATGTTGAATAATCACCTTCTTCAGTGGTGGTTTCATTTCGTAGGAATTTTCCATCAGAGTCATAAACAGCGGTGGTTGTAGTAGAATCTTTAGCTTCTTCTAGACCGACCATTACGCCACCAATTGACGCACCAGTGTTGCTGTACTGGATCATTGCACCTGTTTCTAGGTTACCCCATTGCACACCAAGGTTAACGCCATCGCCTTCAGCCATTTCAACGATCAAGGCTTCAATCAATACTTGAGCACGACGAATATCCAGCTGAGCGATCACGTCTTGCAGAGCGTTCATTATGTCAGGCTGCGCGGTAATAACTAGAGAGTTAGTATCACTGTGTGCAGAGATCATCACTTGGTTACGCTGCGATGAGCTGCCTTTGGTTGATGACTGCTTCTCTGATTGCAGATTATCCGACACACCTTTCAACACATCGACCAAATCTTCAGCTTTCGCATACTTTAGGTAGATAACTTGGTTGTTACCCTTGGTTGCCATTTCGACATCAAGTTGCTCGATAAGCTTTCTTAGACGGCTACGAACCTTAGGGTCACCAGAAATCAGAATCGCATTGGTACGCTCATCAGCAACCAGCTTAGGCTGTAGGAATGCAGGCGTATTCTTCGCATCTGTGGTTTTATTCAGCGCATCAACAATGCGTACCATCTCTGCTGCTGAGGCATTTTTTAGCTCAACGACTTCAATCTCTTTATCACCTGCTTGGTCAACACGCTTGATGATTTCCGCTAAACGGTTTACCACCGCCGCTCGGCCGGTAATAAGAATGATGTTGGCAGGATCGTAGTGCACTACGTTACCCGCACCGGCATTGTCGTTCAATTGACGAAGCAAAGGAGAAAGCTCACGAACCGAGACATTACGTACCGTCACAACACGCGTGACTACGCTGTCGCCAGTGATCGAATCACGGTCACCGACAACGGGAATTGCCGACGTTTTAGAGTCTTTAGCTTTGATGATCTTAAGAACACCCGAGTCCATTTCAACGACCGCGTAGCCATACACCTCTAATACGTTTAAGAAGAAGCTGTAATATTGCTCTTCATTCAATACGTCGTAGCTGCGTACATCGATTTTTCCGCGCACCGATGGATCAACGATGATCGTCTTCTCTAAATTACGACCAACAATATTAATAAACTCTTGGATATCAGTGCCTTTAAAGCTGGCACTAAAATCACTCGCGATGGCTGCGGGTGTGCAGATCAAGCTTCCTGCCAATAACCATGCACTTTTCTTAAACCAATGCTTCACGTACTTCTCCTACACTTTCGTCCTTCGTTAGACGCAAAGTTTTAAAATTCAATAAACACTTCATGTTGTTGACCATCTCTCTCGACGACGAGATTTAACTCTGTCAGCTCTGAGATAGAACGGAATATGTTGCCCATAGCGGCTGGGTCTGTCAGGTCTTGTCCATTTAACTGAGTAGCAATATCTCCGTTTTGGAGCCCCACTGAGTTAAAAAGTTCTGAATCTTTGCCAGGGCTCACACGATAACCAATAACACTATCGTCGCGCTTCACCTGAGACAGTCGAACATATTGGAAGATTTGTTGCGGATCTTTCATTATCTTCGCTTTAATTTCATCAAGCTTCTCTTCTGCAGAAGCCGGGTTATTACCACGAACCGAAGAAGAGGCTCGAGGTGACGCAGGCGCTGATACGGCCAAACGCTTGTACTCAATACCTTCAAGCATCAGGGTTTCGTCTCGTCCTGAGTTATCAATGATCACGCGATCGACTAATACCGCTTTGAGCTTGGCTCGGGTGCCTTCAATCTCTTCATTAATCCCGTAGGTCGCTTGCGTGCCGCGATTCGCGATCACTGCTAAGCTCAGTTTTGGATTAGAACTAGCGACTGCACCCACTAAAACGAGGTTTAATCTTGTCTTAGGCGCATCTTGAATAACTTGCTGTTCAACTACAGCGGGCGTGCTTGGGTTGTAAGCTCCAAACATGTTGCTCTGCTGCAAAGAAGATATATCCAGGGTCGATTGAGGCGTTGAAGACGATGAAGCCGATGCTGCCCAAGGCACGACGGTGTGCTCGGCAGGTTCGATAAACCATGCAAGCTGCCCTAAAATCCATGCGGAAGCAGCAATCAATACACAACAGATCGCTAGGCTTAGTTTCTGCTGAAGTACAAACCCATTCTCTAATAAGCGGCTCAACATAGGAGAATTACCTACGCGACTTTTGAGCTCTAAAAAGTTCACTTTCCTTGTCCCTTTTCATGACGACAAACGCTGCAAATCATTAAACTTTCAGCTTTTTTATTCATTCGTTCGATACCAAGCTTATTTAAGCAATAAGATCTTAAACTATATCATAGCAAATCGATAAATCGGCATAACATGGCTATTTTGTATTATGACTTGAAAAAAATGCCAACCGCCTCCACATAAAACCTCTACCTAATGTGATAAGCATCATCAAAAACATGTTGCGCACTGTTCATTACAGTTAAACCGCATTCATTTCTTACTAAATAAGGCACTGCCCTATATGAAAACTGCTAATGAAGCTGTCAGACTCGATAAATGGTTGTGGGCAGCACGCTTTTACAAAACTCGGTCCATTGCTCGTAACATGGTCGATGGTGGCAAAGTCCACTATAATGGTCAGCGCAGCAAGCCAAGTAAAATTGTCGAACTTGGGGCTGTGATTACACTGCGCCAAGGTAATGAAGAAAAGACGGTGACTATCGAGAAAATCTCTGCTCATCGTGGTGGAGCTCCAATCGCTCAAACCCTCTATGAAGAAACCACCGAGAGCTTGGCAAAAAGAGAAGAGTTTGCGACACAGCGTAAACTGAATGCTCATAACCCAGCTCCAGAGCGTCGCCCTGATAAGAAGCAACGTCGTGACATCATTAAGTTCAAGACTCAATAAGCTAGAAGGAATAGCCAAATGGCAGACCCAATGTCTACAAGTAATGTTTTAAATCGCTACCTATTTGAAGACCTATCAGTACGTGGTGAATTGGTACAAATGGATGAAGCGTACCAACAGATTATTTCTAGCAAGGAATACCCAGCACCAGTGCAAAAACTACTGGGCGAGCTATTGGTATCAACAACGCTATTAACTGCGACCTTAAAGTTTGAAGGTTCTATCACGATGCAATTGCAAGGTGACGGCCCTGTATCTCTAGCAGTTATCAATGGCGACCACGATCAGAAGATCCGTGGTGTTGCTCGTTTTGAAGGCGATATCGCAGATGACGCAGGTCTACACGACCTAATGGGTAAAGGTCACCTAGTGATCACTATCGATCCTAAGAAAGGTGAGCGCTACCAAGGTATAGTTGGTCTTGAAGGCGACACACTAGCTGAAGTACTTGAAGGTTACTTCGCAAACTCTGAGCAGCTTAAGACTCGTCTATGGCTACGTACTGGTGAGCACGAAGGCAAAGCACATGCTGCAGGTATGTTGCTGCAAGTTATGCCTGACGGCACTGGCACACCAGACGACTTCGAGCACCTAGAGCAACTGACAGATACAGTGAAAAACGAAGAGCTATTTTCTCTTGAAGCAAACGAACTGCTTTACCGTTTGTACAACCAAGAGAAAGTACAGCTATTCACACCACAACCGGTTGAGTTCTTCTGCGGCTGTTCACGCGATCGAAGCGCAGCTGCAATCATTACCGTTGCTCAAGAAGAGATCTACGACATCCTAAGTACCGAAGGAAGCGTTGGTCTGCACTGCGATTATTGTGGCACAAACTACTCGTTCGACAAGAACGATGTTGACGCACTGTACGCAGAAGCAGCAGATAAAGGCAGCAATACGGTTCATTAATTTACGGCGTACCTAAAACACGTAATTTACCCCAAAAAGGTCAGCACTAAGCTGGCCTTTTTTGTGATCAAAATAGCGCAAACTCCGTAACATCTCGTAATAAAATCACCGCTTAATTTTAATCAATTAATAATGTTCTCGCCCCTAGCGCAAAGGTTTGCGTACAGGATAGACTAGTTAGGCCAATATGTGACGAGACACTTAAAACCCCAAGATTAATATGGATACTTTTTGAGCTGTATCCCTGTTTCCCCAGAGTCTCGTTGCTAGCATGGTGAGCAGATAACAATAAAAAATTAATACAAAATCCCTACAAAATATCCTACAAGGAGCACCTATGACCGTTATGGAACATACAAAGGCTGCACAAATTGATCTAACTAAGCACGGACTGACTGGCGTTACTGAAGTTCTTCGTAATCCTAGCTACGAGCAGTTATTCGTTGAAGAAACACTGCCAGGTTTGGAAGGCTACGAAAAAGGCGTAGTAACGGAACTAGGCTCTGTTGCGGTAGACACTGGTATCTTTACTGGCCGCTCACCAAAAGATAAGTACATTGTTAAAGATGACACGACCCGCGATACCATGTGGTGGTCAGATCAAGGCAAAAATGACAACAAACCGATTACAACTGAAGTATGGAATGAGCTGAAAGAGCTTGTGACAACTCAGCTATCTGGCAAGCGCCTGTTTGTCATCGACGGTTATTGTGGTGCTAACCCTGATACGCGCTTAAGTGTACGTATTATCACTGAAGTAGCGTGGCAAGCGCACTTCGTTAAGAACATGTTCATTCGTCCAACAGACGAAGAGCTAGCAACGTTCGAACCAGATTTCGTGGTAATGAACGGTGCTAAAACAACCAACCCTAATTGGGAAAAACAGGGTCTGAACTCTGAAAACTTCGTTGCTTTCAACCTAACAGAGCGCGTTCAAATCATCGGTGGTACTTGGTACGGCGGTGAGATGAAGAAAGGCATGTTCGCAATGATGAACTACCTGCTTCCTCTGCAAGGCATTGCTTCAATGCACTGTAGTGCAAACGTCGGCGAAAAAGGCGATGTAGCCATCTTCTTCGGCCTATCTGGTACAGGTAAAACAACTCTATCAACCGATCCTAAACGTGAGCTAATCGGTGATGATGAGCACGGTTGGGACGATGATGGCATCTTCAACTTCGAAGGTGGTTGTTACGCGAAAACCATTCGCCTATCTAAAGAAGCAGAACCAGAAATCTACAATGCAATCCGTCGCGACGCACTACTAGAAAACGTAACGGTTCGTGGTGATGGTTCTATCGACTTTGATGACGGTTCAAAAACTGAGAACACTCGTGTTTCTTACCCGATTCACCACATCGATAACATCGTTAAACCAGTCTCAAAAGCAGGCCATGCTCAAAAAGTTATCTTCCTGACTGCTGATGCATTCGGTGTACTACCACCAGTTTCTAAACTGACTCCAGAACAAACGAAGTACCACTTCCTATCTGGCTTCACTGCGAAACTAGCAGGTACTGAGCGTGGTATTACTGAGCCAACACCAACATTCTCTGCGGCATTTGGTGCGGCGTTCCTTACTCTTCACCCAACTCAGTACGCTGAAGTGCTCGTGAAACGTATGGAAGCAG
The DNA here is from genome assembly GCF_003050065.1 of Vibrio sp. 10N.286.51.C3. Taxonomy (NCBI): domain Bacteria; kingdom Pseudomonadati; phylum Pseudomonadota; class Gammaproteobacteria; order Vibrionales; family Vibrionaceae; genus Vibrio; species Vibrio sp. 10N.286.51.C3. Next base: position 143,300 of record NZ_PIGC01000009.1, read on the forward strand.
CTGGCGCTGAAGCTTACCTAGTGAACACAGGTTGGAACGGCACAGGCAAGCGTATCTCTATTCAAGATACTCGTGGCATCATCGACGCAATCCTAGATGGCTCTATCGACAAGGCTGATACTAAGGTTATTCCTATGTTCAACCTAGAAGTGCCACTAGCGCTACACGATGTTGACCCAGCGATTCTTGACCCACGCGACACGTACACTGACCCACTACAATGGGAAAGCAAAGCGAAAGATCTAGCAGAACGCTTCATCAACAACTTTGACAAGTACACAGACAACGCTGAAGGTAAGTCACTGGTTGCCGCTGGTCCTCAACTGGACTAATCCAACCATCTGCTCGGGCTTAGCCAAAAGCGAACGTCCAATTTAAAATGATATTTTTGTAGCAAGCCCCTCTTTTGAGGGGCTTTTTTGTTGATGCTTGACCCTTTTTGTTCCACTCTGTTTTAAGACTATTGAGATTTAAGGCTTTCAGGGAATGAAAAAGGTATTGATGGTATTCGGCATTGTGTTGGCTATCGCCGTTGCGTTTATCGCAGCATTGCTGTTAAGCCTACAAACCCAATACCGCGCCGATGTTGCTAACTTTTTTATCAAGCATATGATTGAACAACCTGTGCTCATTGAAGATGTTGAGTATCAGGCGCCTTATCACATCACCTTAATGGGCATCACCCAAAGCCAATCGGAAAAACAACCACCCCTGTATATCGACAAGGTCGACATCTGGTTCAGCCCAGACTCTATTCTTGAAACTAAGCTGGTTTTGGACTCTGTATTGATCAGCGGACTGCAGTTAGAAGCCAACGATCTAGACACATTCACATCAGTGTTTACCCAACCAAACCTCAAGCTCCGTCAGCTAGCAATCAATAACCTAGATTTCTCGACTCCAGACTTTAATGCACGAGGCATCGACCTTCAGATCGCCGACCCCGTGTGGGATAACCAAAACTCACTGCTACCTTATGGCAAAACCCAACTTTCAGCCTCGCAGTTATATTGGCAAAGTGAAGCATTCGATAATCTGTTGATTGACCTGGACCTAAAGCCGAGTGACAGCACCCTTTATGGTACTTCGTTTGACTGGCGTGGCGCTAAGATTTCCGGACAAGCAGAGCAATATCAGCAAGATTGGTCGTTAGTGAATGTGACCATCGATGGCTTACGACTCAATCAGCAGCAAACCCAAAGCCTACTAAGCAAAGAGTGGGATGTGGCAGGTATTCAGATTAACCACATCAACAGCCTAGATATTCTGCGTAGCGATGTAGAGTGGAAAGGTGGCCATCTCGCAGCCTTTGATGCCTCGTTAGAAAATATCCAACTACCCTTTGAACCGTGGAAGCAACAGAAAGCCATTTTCTCTCTGCAAGCAGAAGGAGTGACCATTGATGATGACATGTTCATCGAGCCAAACCTCAAGCTCAACCTAGAAACAAACCAGATTCTGATTGAAGATTTCTATACTCAATTCCTGCAAGGCACTGTACAGCTTAATGGCGAGGTTACTCCTAGCAGCATTGATTTAACGCAGCTCGACCTGCAAGGAATAAAATGGATTACTGAAAGCCAAGATAAAAATCTCCCTGCTACTCGCCTAATACCTTGGTTCACACAGCTCCAGAGCATCGAGGTTAGCCGACTTAACATAGAACGCAGTCAACTCATCCAACTCGCACAACAACCTTACTGGCAGGTCTCAGGATTACATGTCGAGGGTCATCAAGTTCAACTGCTGCAAGATAGAAAGCTAGGTTTGTGGCAAGGGAAGCTGATGGCGAGCGCCAATGATGCCAGCTACCAAAATATTCTCAGCGCACAGCCAGTGATGGAAATGAATAGCGAACAAGGGAAATGGACGCTGACACGTCTGTTTGCACCTCTCAGAAATGGCTACATTGAAGCCAATGCGACACTCGACTTTAACCAAATCAGCAAGCCATGGAGCTTAGATATTTCTGCCGATGGGTTACCTATTGCGCCTATGCTGCAGCGACTCGAATTACCACTCGATGCAACCGGTTATGGCGAATTCGAACTTCAAGCTTCAGGTTTATATGGCGACTCACTGATGCTGGGCTATTCGACCACAGGTCAACTCACTGGTAGCGTTCGCCAAGGCGTGATGACCTTTAACGACAGGCTTTCTGAAACTTCAACCGATAACGTATTCGAGATCCCAGAGCTCAATGCCAATTTTGACCGTGGACGCTTCACTCTCGAACCGATGCACATTATTGGTGCATCGGCAGCAGAGCAAGGCGAACAAAGGATTCAAACGCTCAATGGTGAGGTTTCTGGAGAGCTCGACTTGCTTAAAGCCGAGCAACACACCCTATCGATTACCCTATCGGACACATGCCATCAAATCTCAGGCAAGCTCACCCAAGCGGAGTATTCGGAGATTAACGACTGCCAACAAAAAAGCGCCACTCCTCAGGAGTAGCGCTTTCAATCAATAATTCTATCTATCATCAAGCGAGCGTGAAGTTATTCACTCGCCTTGCTATCCGTCGATAGTATTTTCTTATAATCAGGGATCAGCATATAGGTACCGGTAAACTCTACCGCTTCCACATCGCCGCTGTGAATGGTCACGTGAATGATGATACGTGCCTTTCTGCCTGACGCGAGGCGGTCTAAATCACCACTGATACCGTCTAACGAAGTAGAGGCAACAGGATTTTGCTCAACCGGATGACGATAACGAATATTACTGTCTGCCAATACGATATCACCGGTCAGGCCACGCTCTTTCATCAGTAACCACGTCATACCCCAACCCGTTAAAGTCGCAAGCGTAAAGGCGGAGCCTGCAAACATGGTGTTATGCGGGTTCAAATTAGGATTCAGTTGAGCACTACACTCAAATTGGTAACCTGTATATTGGTTAATCTTGATGCCCATCTTGTCACTGATCGGGATCTGATGTTCCCAGCGCTGCTGCAGCTCATTACACCATTCAGGTTTGCGCAGTACATCCGCCATTGGGTCAAGGTGCTTAACCATTTGTTGGTGACGCACAGGGCCACGTTGGTCGTTAATCTCACCGCGACGTTCAAATTCATTCTTCTCATAGAATGAGATCGCATCTTCACGTGCATTACACACCAAGCGCTTAGCGCCCTCTTGACGCGCTAATGACTCTAGCGCAACCAAGATCAGTGAGCCCATGCCTTTGCTTCGGCGAGAGTTCTTCACCGCCATGTAGCGGATCTGACCTTCTAGATCTGGGGTGATATACAGACGACCAATCGCCATCGGGCGACCACGGCCATCAACAATCATACGATGGTGACTCATTGGGTCATATTCATCGCGCTCTGAACCTACCGGCATTCGCCAAGGTTCACGGAGCATCTGCCAACGAAAATGGTAATACTTGTTTAGCTGATTTTCGGTGGTCGGTGTTATGAGTTTAAACATGCTTATTCCTTTAAGCCTAAACCTGCAGCCAGAATGTTACTGGGCCATCATTAACCAAAGACACTTTCATGTCGGCTGCGAAGCGGCCACGTTCCGTTGGCAACACTGATTCACATTGGTCAGAGAAATAGTTGTAAAGACGCTCTGCATCTTCTGGGTGAGCACCACGAGAAAACCCTGCTCGTGTCCCTTTCTTGGTATCGGCTGGCAGAGTGAATTGAGACACCACTAATACCTTACCTTCTACCTGTTTCACGTTGAGGTTCATTTTATCGTCTTCATCTCCAAAGACACGATAAGTAGTTACTCGTTCCATCAAACGCTTGGCTTTGGCTTCGTCATCACCTTTTTCTACGCCTAACAAAACCAATAAGCCTTGCTCAATCTCACCAACTACTTCGCCATCAACACGGACGGCAGCTTCACTTACTCTCTGGATCAGTGCTATCACTGTTGTTTCCTTGCTCTGTGATTTTGTCTTTATCCGACGAGTGTACCATTTCTTTCGAGTCACTCCACTGTTCCTGCTCACCCAATGCGGCCGTCACCTCAGCCCCCACCAGCACGATCAACCAGCACAAATACACCCAAACAAACAGAATAGGAATTGCCGCTAATGCGCCATAAATCAACTGGTAAGAAGGGAATTGCGTAATGTAGGCTGCAAAGCCTTTCTTACTGAGTTCGAACAACAGAGCCGCAACCAGAGAGCCCGCTGCTGCATGAGAAAAGTGTATCTTTTTGTTGGGAACCAGCAGGTACAGACCGAAGAACGCAAAGAAAGAGAGAATCAAAGGAAGTTTGCGAATCACGGTATTAAAGGCACCAGACACCACCTCATTTTGCAATAAGCTCAATGATGTCACGTAAGACGTTGCAGCAATACTCGCACCGACCAAGATAGGTCCAAGCGTGAGCACCATCCAGTACATAGAAAAAGACAGCACCGCACGTCGCTTTTCCGTTACTCGCCAGATGTAGTTTAGGTTCTTATCAATATTCGAGATCAGCATCAGCGCTGCAATGAATAAGAACACACTACCTACCGCCGTCATCTTGCCGGTATTGGCAACGAACTCTAACAAAGCACCGTGCACCGCATCTCCTGATGCTGGAACAAAGTTGGTAATGACGAAATTTTGAATCACCACGCCAACATCAGCAAAGACTGAGAATGACGACAAGATAGAGAGCAAAACCGTCAACATCGGCACAATTGAGAGCAAGGTAATGTACGCCAAGTACCCCGCATTCACGTTGACTCTATCATGCGTCATGCGCGCCAAAAGATAGCGAGAAAACTGAATACTGAGTGTGGCGACCTTTTTTATCTTCAACTTGTAACTCCCTGGTAACTCGTTCATAGTCCTAATTATTATTCCGTTATATTAATCACAGTAAGTAAATGTTCAAAAATAGCGTAGGAAAAAGGCTTGAGAACAAGGAAGCCCTTCTCGGCAAAGAATAGTTTCGATAAGTAGTCATTCTACAATCAAAAATTCTAACGCCGTTATCGAGCATTTTAACAAGCTAGATTGAGCAGTTATTTACTACGATTGATATTATTTAGCTATAGGAAACTAGGATGCCTTATTTAATAGTTATAGTCCTCTCTATTTTTACTCTTACTGGATGCCAGTCAGCTTATTACTCCGCAATGGAGCAAGTGGGTTACCACAAACGTGACATTATGGTCGACAGAGTAGAAGACGCGAAAGAGTCACAGCAGGATGCTCAGGAAGAGTTTACCAGCGCACTTGAAGCACTCAGTAGCCTGACTAACTTCAGTGGCGGTGACTTGGAAAACATGTACAACCAGATCAACGATAAATACCAAGACAGCGAAAAAGCAGCGCAAAATGTCAGTGACCGCATCGCAGCGATTGAGGATGTGTCGGATGCATTGTTTGAAGAGTGGCAGGGTGAGTTAGACCTCTACACCAGTGATTCACTGCGCCGCTCGAGTGAGCAAAAGCTGCGCGAGACTCAATCCTCTTATAAGACCATGTTGTCAGCAATGAAGCGTGCTGAGAAGAAGATGGATCCCGTGCTCAATACCCTTCGCGACAACACGCTTTACTTAAAGCATAACCTCAATGCGAGTGCCGTTGGTTCATTGCAGGGAGAGTTTATGAGCTTAGAAAAAGACATCGCCTACGCGATAGAACAGATGAATGCGGCGATAGCAGAATCGGATAAGTTCTTAGCTCAACTGAACCAGAAGTAGCGCTACAGAGAAACAACACCATGCAGCCTATCATTATTACTGGCGGTCCCGGAGCCGGAAAAACAACTCTGATTAATGCCTTGGGTGACATGGGTTACCCAACCTTCGCAGAGTCCTCTCGCCAGCTGATCGAAGAACAAAGTCAGATTGAAAACGGTATCTTGCCTTGGCTAGACCTTCCGGGCTTTGCTGAGCTATGTTTAGGTGTAATGAGCGAGCAGAAAGAGCAAGCGAGGCAGCACCCAACTGCATTTCTCGATCGCGCGATTCCAGATATCGGTGGCTATTTGGCTCAGGCTAAACTAGATATAGATGCGACTTACCGAGAAGCAAGCAAGGGTTATCACTCACAAGTCTTGTTCTGCCGCCCAGAGGCTTCGATTTATGTTCAAGATGAAGTGCGCCCTTACCCCTTTGAAGAAGCATTAGAGATTCACCACGCGCTGGTCAACGTCTATCAAGAGCTAGGTTATGAGATCGTTGAAGTACCATTTATATCGGTAGCTGAGCGAGTTCAATTCGTTGAAAGCCACCTAGGAATCAAAAGCTAGATTCCAGATATCTCGTCCCTCAATTCTGGAATGACGATTCGATGAGTAGATATAAAACACGCTCTTCGTATCACGCATCTCGTCTACTCGCACTAAACAAACCACCGTCATTCCCTACAGCGAGGAACGAGCGTGATAGGGAATCTCTTCCATGCCGTAAAAAGATTCCAGATATCTCGTCCCTCGATTCTGGAATGACGATTCAATGAATAGGTATGGAACGCGCTCTTCGAATCTCGCATCTCGTTTACCCGATCTATCCTAATGCCATATAAAACAAAAGCCCCGAGCAGCTAGGCTACTCAGGGCTTTCTTAATTAGCTAGAAGCTAGTCAGCTGGCAATTAAGCCTTAGCTGGACGTGCTGCACGCTTACGTTCGTTTTCAGTAAGAAGCTTCTTACGGATACGAATGCTTACTGGCGTTACTTCTACTAGTTCGTCTTCGTCGATGAACTCAAGAGCTTGCTCTAGAGTGTGACGGATAGGTGGCGAAAGAACCTGTGCTTCATCAGTACCTGATGCACGAACGTTCGTTAGCTGCTTACCTTTCAGACAGTTTACTGTTAGGTCGTTTGAACGGTTATGAATACCGATGATTTGACCTTCATATACTTCATCCGCGTGCTCAGCAAATAGACGACCACGTTCTTGTAGGTTGAATAGTGCGTAAGTCAGAGCTTTACCAGTAGCGTTCGAGATTAGAACACCGTTGTTACGTTGACCAATTACGCCGCCTTTGTGAGGACCGTAGTGATCAAATGAGTGGTAAAGAAGACCAGAACCAGACGTTAGCGTTAGGAACTCAGTTTGGAAACCGATAAGACCACGAGAAGGCATCATGAAGTCCATGCGAACACGGCCTTTGCCATCTGGAGACATATCAGTTAGCTCACCTTTACGTAGACCGATGTTTTCCATGATGCCACCTTGGTGCTCTTCAAGCACGTCGATAGTCACAGTTTCAAACGGTTCAGTTAGGTTGCCATCTTCGTCTTTCTTGATGATAACTTCTGGACGAGATACAGCTAGCTCGAAACCTTCACGACGCATGTTTTCGATCAGGATAGATAGGTGAAGTTCACCACGACCTGAAACACGGAAACGATCTGGGTTATCAGTTTCTTCAACACGTAGTGCAACGTTGTGTACTAGTTCTTTCTCTAGACGCTCAAGGATGTTACGTGAAGTAACGAACTTACCTTCTTTACCCGCGAACGGAGAAGTGTTTACTTGGAACGTCATTGTTACTGTTGGTTCATCAACAGAAAGCGGAGTCATTGCTTCAACATTGTTTACGTCACAGATAGTGTCTGAAATTTTCAGCTCACCAAGACCAGTGATTGCAATGATGTCGCCAGCGTTAGCTTGCTCAACTTCGTGACGGTCAAGACCTAGGTAACCAAGAACTGTACCTACTTTACCGTTACGTTTTTTGCCTTCTGCATTTACGATAGTTACTTGTTGGTTTGGCTTAACAGAACCACGAGTAACACGAGCAACACCGATAACACCTACGTAAGAGCTGTAATCAAGTTGCGAAATTTGCATTTGTAGTGGACCGTCAAGGTCAACTGCAGGCGCGTCTACTGTATCAACAACAGCTTGGAACAATGGTTCCATGTTCTCGCCAGTTTCGCCTTCAGTCATTGTTGCCCAACCGTTTAGAGCTGAAGCGTAAACAACTGTGAAGTCTAGTTGCTCATCAGTAGCACCTAGGTTGTCGAAAAGGTCGAATACTTGATCCATAACCCAATCAGGACGAGCGCCTGGGCGGTCAATTTTGTTGATTACAACGATTGGCTTAAGACCGTGTGCGAATGCTTTTTGCGTTACGAAACGAGTTTGAGGCATTGGGCCGTCAACTGCGTCAACGATAAGCAGAACAGAATCAACCATAGACATGATACGCTCAACTTCACCACCGAAGTCCGCGTGTCCCGGAGTATCTACGATGTTGATGCGGTAATCATTCCAGTTGATTGCTGTGTTCTTAGCAAGAATGGTAATGCCACGCTCTTTTTCGATGTCATTCGAATCCATGACACGCTCTTCAGCTTCACCACGAGACTCAAGAGTGCCTGACTGTTGTAGCAGTTTATCAACCAAAGTCGTTTTACCGTGGTCAACGTGCGCGATGATCGCGATATTTCTTAACTTATCAATCTGTGGAGTAGACATGGATTCTCGATTCACTCATAAAAGTAGCCGTCACTTATCTCAAAAGTTTGGATAATAACCGCTAGCTTGATTTAAAAAACGGTCAATAATATACCAGATTCTAGACAAAAACCCAGAAATATGTGATCTGAACCGGGGCTTTTTTCTTTATTAGCGATTCATATCCGCTTAACTTTGATTCAGTACAGTATTGAACAGCCAAATTCGTAGAACTCTAAAAAAGCATCACCTGCGAGTGGCGAGCCAAATCTCCCGCAAAATAAAAAAAGTGGATTGACAACTTAGGCAATTCATTGCTGAATGGTGCTCGCTTATGTCTCATATTGGTGCACAGATAAACCACTGCACCAACAAGGTGCAACTAAAGATCATTTTGGTGCAAAAACCAGATTAAGCAAAATCAAAAAACAAGTAAATCATTGAAATTAATGGAATAATTTTTTTGGCACGTTTTTGGCTATAGATAAATCAGCATCGATTAATGCACTTAGAGACATTAATCAATGCTAGTTTCAACCGAATCGAGCTAATACCGAATTAATAACACTGGAGGTTATCCAAGATGTCAGTAGAAAATGTACTATCCCTGATCCAAGAGAACGAAGTTAAATTTATCGACTTACGTTTTACTGATACAAAAGGTAAAGAGCAGCATATCTCTATTCCTTCTCACCAAGTTGATGCAGACTTCTTCGAAGAAGGCAAAATGTTTGACGGCTCTTCAGTAGCTGGTTGGAAAGGCATTAACGAATCTGACATGGTAATGATGCCAGACGCAGCATCTGCTGTACTGGACCCATTCACAGAAGACGCAACACTAAACATCCGTTGTGACATTCTTGAGCCTGCAACAATGCAAGGCTACGACCGTGACCCACGCTCTATCGCTAAACGTTCTGAAGAGTACCTACGTTCTACAGGTATCGCAGACACAGTTCTAGTTGGTCCAGAGCCAGAGTTCTTCCTATTTGATGACGTTAAGTTCTCAAACGACATGTCTGGTTCTTTCTTCAAGATCGACGACGTAGAAGCAGCTTGGAACACAGGTACTGAATTCGAAGGTGGTAACAAAGGTCACCGTCCTGGCGTTAAAGGCGGTTACTTCCCAGTAGCTCCTGTAGATTCATCTCAAGACATCCGTTCAGCAATGTGTCTAGTAATGGAAGAGATGGGCCTAGTAGTTGAAGCTCACCACCACGAAGTAGCAACTGCGGGTCAAAACGAAATCGCTACTCGCTTCAACACGCTAACAGCGAAAGCTGATGAAACTCAAATCTACAAGTACGTTGTACACAACGTTGCTCACGCATTTGGTAAAACAGCGACATTCATGCCTAAGCCACTAGTTGGTGATAACGGTTCTGGTATGCACGTTCACCAATCTCTAGCAAAAGACGGTGTTAACCTGTTTGCTGGTGATAAGTACGGCGGCCTATCTGAAATGGCTCTTTACTACATCGGTGGTGTAATCAAGCACGCTCGTGCAATCAACGCGTTTGCTAACCCATCAACTAACTCGTACAAGCGTCTTGTACCTGGTTTCGAAGCACCTGTAATGCTTGCTTACTCAGCACGTAACCGTTCTGCTTCTATCCGTATCCCAGTAGTACCAAGCCCTAAAGCACGTCGTATCGAGCTACGTTTTGGTGACCCAGCAGCTAACCCATACCTATGCTACTCAGCAATGCTTATGGCTGGCCTTGACGGCATCAAGAACAAGATTCACCCAGGCGAAGCTATGGATAAAGATCTATACGACCTTCCTGCAGAAGAAGCTGCTGAAATCCCAACAGTTGCAGAATCTCTACAAGAAGCTCTAGCAGCGCTTAGCGAAGACCGTGAGTTCCTAACAGCTGGCGGCGTATTCTCTGACGACTTCATTGATTCTTACATCACTCTGAAATCTGACGACGTACAACGCGTGAACATGGCTACACACCCACTTGAGTTTGAACTGTACTACTCAGTTTAATCTCCAGTAGAGATAAGCTATTTCTTACTGCAACCTTGTAAGAATCGCTGACTAAATATTAGGCTCGCCTCGCAGGCGGGCCTTTTTTATATTCTCTCGACGCTCCCCTCCTCGTAACATACCTTAGACAAAAGCCCTCAGAGGCTGTCGCGCGAAATACAATAAAACCAACGCCAAACGTGAAATCATCTAACGGTGAAAAAGAGGCTAACGATATGAAAAATATACTGTTCCTGATCGGGTTAACAGTCGCACTCTCATGCTCAGCTCAAACAGTGTATACCTGGGTAGATGAAGAAGGCGTGCTCCACTTTAGTGATAACCCTAGCGCTCAAGATGCCGAAGCCCTTCGCCTGCCAGATGTGCAAGCTGCAGCACCCGCTCCTAAATTTGAGGCCTCGACTCCGGTTGACGCCGCGGCTTCATCTACAACTAAAACGGCAACGCCAGCTAAAACTCAGGCAGAAACAGAAACCACAGAGCGCGAGGTTCCCACTCAATTAGTACTCACCATGTTGACTCCAGTTCATGACCAAACTATTCGTAGCAACCGTGGGTTAATCCCGATTCAGATAGAGCTCAACCGAAAACTTGGTATTGGAGAGCAGTTACAATTAATGCTCGATGGCCGTCGTTATGGCGCTCCTCAAACCCAACCTAACTGGGAATTAAAAGGTATCGATCGAGGTACTCACACCATTGCAATTCAAGCACATAGAAGCGGCAAGCTTATTGCATCTACTAGTCCAGTCACCGTGTATTTACATCGAGCGACGCTCAAGTAGGCCAATGTGTTAAAAGAGACCAAATAACCTCTACTTTTCACCTAATCGAAGCAGCTTTCAGCGACTCTAATGAATTATCTTTAGCTTCTGGTTGATATGCGCCATACTTGAACTTAGCTACGCACCATTTTGGTGCAGTGAGAAAAACACCAGTTCAAGGACGAAATAGTGAATCGATCAGCCAAAAGCGACAGCATAGATACACATCATCTTTCCAGCGCCATTCTCGACAATATGGTGACTTCGACATTGATGCTCGATGAGCAATTGTATGTGCGATACGCCAATCCGGCAGCTGAACAGCTCTTTTCGCAGAGCGCACGACGCATCGTTGATCATCCACTAAGCCAACTTATCCAACACGCCTCATTGGATTTGGCACTGCTAACGCAACCGCTACAAAGTGGCCAGAGCATTACCGACAGTGACGTGACCTTTGTGGTTGATAACCGCCCACTGATGCTTGAGGTAACAGTTAGCCCAATCTCTTGGCAGCGAGAGACGCTGTTATTGGTTGAGATGCGAAAAATAGACCAGCAAAGACGCCTCAGCCAAGAGCTTAACCAACACGCACAACAGCAAGCAGCTAAGCTGCTGGTGCGTGGATTAGCTCATGAGATAAAGAACCCACTAGGTGGCTTAAGAGGAGCGGCGCAATTACTTGGCAAGATGCTCCCTGATCAATCTTTGAATGAATACACCCAGATCATTATTGAACAAGCCGACCGCTTAAGAGCCTTGGTCGACCGTCTGCTTGGTCCACAGAAGCCGGGAACCAAGTCAGAAGAAAACCTTCACCAGATACTTGAAAAAGTAAGGCAGTTGGTCGAGCTCGAATCCGGATCCACACTGGCGATTGAGCGAGACTACGATCCAAGCCTGCCACCAATAGTGATGGACTCAGCGCAGGTTGAACAGGCGATGCTCAATATCGTGAGCAATGCGGCGCAGATTTTAAAGGCACAAGATTCGGGCAAAATTACCATTCGCACCAGAACGGTGCATCAAGCCAACATTCATGGTCAGCGACACAAACTCGCTGCACGCATTGAGATCAGCGATAACGGCCCAGGCATCCCCGATGATTTAAAAGACACGCTTTTTTACCCAATGGTTAGCGGACGAGAGGGTGGCACAGGCTTAGGGTTATCGATATCTCAAAACCTGATCGATCAGCACAACGGAAAAATTGATGTTGAAAGTTGGCCAGGTAACACCACATTCACGATTTATCTACCGATTTAGGTCACAAGAACCTCGCGATTAGACAGCGAGATGAAGACTCAACTCGGTAACACAAAGATTAAGACATCATAAAAACAACAATGATTATCACAATAGATTTGGCTGCAAAGGAATTGAATTATGAGTAAGGGATACGTTTGGGTCGTCGATGACGACAGTTCTATCCGCTGGGTAGTAGAGAAAACACTTTCATCTGCGGATATAAAGTGTGAAACATTTGCTGATGCTGAGAGCGTATTACTTGCGCTTGAACGCGAGACTCCTGACGTATTGGTGTCTGATATTCGTATGCCCGGCATTGACGGGATTGAGCTGTTGCATCAGGTTCATCAACGCTCTCCCGACCTGCCCGTAATCATCATGACCGCGCACTCAGACCTCGATGCTGCGGTGAATGCTTATCAAAAAGGCGCCTTTGAGTATCTACCAAAGCCGTTCGACATTGATGAGACACTGACTCTCGTAGAACGAGCGATTGCGCACAGCCAAGAACAGAAACGCGAGCAAGCCAATGAAGTCGCTGAAGACACCAATGCGCCAGAAATCATCGGCGAAGCACCTGCGATGCAGGAGGTTTTCCGAGCTATTGGCCGTTTGTCTCGCTCATCGATATCCGTGCTGATCAATGGTGAATCGGGTACGGGTAAAGAGCTGGTTGCCCACGCGCTGCATCGTCATAGCCCAAGAGCCAAGAAACCCTTCATTGCTTTGAACATGGCAGCGATCCCCAAAGATCTGATCGAGTCTGAACTGTTTGGCCACGAGAAAGGCGCCTTTACCGGAGCCAACAGCGTTCGCCAAGGACGTTTCGAACAAGCCAACGGCGGCACCCTATTTCTGGATGAGATCGGCGACATGCCACTCGATATTCAGACTCGCTTGTTACGTGTACTTTCTGATGGTCAATTCTATCGTGTAGGTGGACACTCTGCGGTTAAGGTTGACGTGCGTATCGTTGCGGCAACCCACCAAGATCTTGAGCGCTTGGTACATGAAGGTGACTTCCGTGAAGACCTTTTCCACCGCCTCAACGTTATCCGAATCCATATCCCAGCGCTGCGCGAACGTAAACAAGACATTGAAAAGCTAACTCACCACTTCCTAGTATCCGCCGCCGAAGAGCTCGGTGTTGAAGTGAAGACACTGCATCCTGAGACCATTTTGAAACTCAACCAACTCAATTGGCCGGGTAACGTGCGTCAGCTTGAGAACATTTGTCGTTGGCTCACCGTGATGGCGAGCGGCAGCGAAATTCTCCCTTCAGACCTGCCACCAGAGCTGTTGGAAGAAAAAGTGGTGACAACCTCAGGAGCTGGAGATAACTGGCAACAACTGCTCGCTAATTGGGCAAAGTGTGCGCTTGATTCAGGAGAAAAAGAGCTGCTGACTTATGCTCTGCCAGAGTTTGAACGTATACTGCTAGAGGCTGCACTCACCCATACTAATGGTCATAAACAGGATGCAGCTAAGGTTTTGGGATGGGGAAGAAATACCCTAACTCGTAAACTCAAAGAACTGTACTAGACCTTATATTATTTTCGATGCAGCTACTTTTTAACCAAAAAAGTGTCGCTTGGTTTGAATAGTGTCGGTACAATTACGGTACACTATTCACCAAAGTTGTAGCTAAAGATGTCTTTGAAAACACAAATTACTTTGAGAACCGCAGTGGTTCTGCCATTCGTGATGATTTTTCTGTTCACTATGGGCGTAATGGTTTTCACTCAAAAGCTAAGCTACAAAGAGATGGTGAGTGATGTTAGTGCACGCCAACTAACATCACTGACTGATAATGTTCATCAAAGCCTGTCTAATTTTTTAGAAAAGCCATTTCATGCGAACCTCTCGCTCAGCCATAACATCGGCTACCACCACCTTTATCAAGCGGGTAATCTCAGCAAGGTCCAAGACTATATTTTTTATACGTTTTCAGACCATTACACTGCTGTACCTCAACTCGATGTTATCGGCTTTGGTTCTGAAGATGGTAACTACGTCGGTTTCCGCAAAGAAGCCAATAAAGGCTACACCTTGATGGTGCAAGACGAACGCACCAATGATCAGTTGGTCATTTACCGTGGCAGTAAGATCAGTGAAGACATTCGCTCGGTAATTTCAGGTTACGATCCAAGAATCCGTCCTTGGTACACACCCGTTGCGACACAGAAAAAACCGTTATGGTCACCAATTTATGCCAATGCTGACGAGCGCCAAGAAATCACCTTATCTGCTCTCGCACCTATCTATGATGATAACGAATTCAAAGCCGTCGTAGTCAGCGACATCAAGATCAATACCTTCAATGCATTTCTCCGAAAGCTCAAAGATAGAACGGATGCCTCTGTTTACATCATCGATAAACAGCAACGCTTAGTCGCGCATTCAGGCGGAGGCAGTGTCGTTTCATGGGGCACAGGAAAAACCCACAAGGGCCAACGTCTCCTCGCAACAGAGAGTGCTAACCCCGTCATACGTGAAAGCGCCAGTTACGTAGACCAATTCCACCTAATCGATAATTTGGGCGAGCAGCGCTTTAGCTTCCGCCTAGACAACGAACGCTACTTCAACCAAATCACCCCTTACGAAGATGAGCACGGCCTCACGTGGTTTATTGGGGTGTCGATCCCTGAAAGTAATCTGCTCGGTGAATTGCCAGAAAATCAAAGAAACAGTTGGTTGCTCGGGCTGGCACTGAGTTGCCTTGGGGTCATTGCAGGATTAATTGCCTTTAATCGTGTAACCCAACCGATAACCTCGACAGCGGATGCAGCAAAACGCCTTGCTAAGGGCGATTGGGACACGAGCATGCCAAAGATGGGTCATATCTATGAAACTAGCATGTTGGTGGAGTCATTCAATGAAATGACCAACAACTTAAAGGCCTCGTTTCACGCGTTACAGTCTCAAGTTACCTATGACTCATTAACTAAGCTATACAGTCGTGAAGGCTTTATTGACGCTGCCAAGAAACATCCTGACAACGAAAAAGGCACGCTGTATTTGATTGGTATTGATCGCTTCCGAGACATCAATGACAGCCTAGGTCATTACAATGGTGATCAGCTGCTTATCATTTCGGCCGCACGCTTAAGAGGCACACTGCCATCCGAATACCTGCTGGCTCGTACTGGTGGTGATGAGTTTGCCATCTATGCGCCAAACGTTACGCAAAGCGATGATGTTCAGCTCCTGACTAATCGCTTACTTCAAACCTTCGCTTCCCCATTTTCAATGGAATCGGAGAGCGTGGTGATTAAGGTATCGATGGGGATAGTGAAGGTCTCGAATCTCCACGACATCACACTACTGTTACGCAGCAGCAGTATTGCATTGAGCAATGCGAAACAAGACAAAACCAATGTCAGTATTTATAGCCCTGAAATGGGCAAAGCATCAAGACATCGAACCAAGATGCTAGCGCGGATGAATCGAGCGATTGAGCTTCAGCAGTTCGAACCGTTTTACCAGCCTATTATTGATCTGGAATCCGGGTCAACTATTGGAGCTGAAGCTTTAGCTCGCTGGATAACCGATGAAGGGGTGATCTCGCCACTCGAGTTCATTCCTCTCGCGGAAGAGAGCGGGCTCATTTACGATATCGGAAAACAAATTCTGCATAAGTCGTGTCGAGATACAGCCATCGCGATTGAGTCAGGAAAGTGGAGCAAAGATTTCTCGATTCACGTAAATCTATCGGTCGATCAGCTAAGCGAAAGTGGCTTTGTTGAACAAGTAAAAGGCACGTTGCGAGACACAAAGCTGCCAGCAAGCAACCTGACACTAGAGATCACCGAATCACGCATCGTCGACAACGACCCGACCATCATCGATAACATGCTGACACTAAAAGCATTAGGGGTCTCAATCGCAATTGATGATTTTGGTACTGGCTACTCTTCCCTAGCCTATCTGCAAAAGCTGCCATTTGATTGCCTGAAAATCGATCGTAGCTTCGTTAGCAAGCTAGAAAAAGAGAACCTAGATAGCTCCATCGTCGCGGCCATCGTTAACATCACTAAGGGTTTCAAAGTGAGCTTGGTGGCCGAAGGCGTTGAAACACAGCAACAGGCTGAACTCCTCAAACAGCTGCAGTGCCCGCTTGCTCAAGGGTTCTTATACAGCCGTCCAGTTCCGTTTGACCAATGGCCTACCGACCTCAACAACTCCAAGCAAAGTGCCAAGGTAAAACAAAATACCACTGAGAGCCTCACCTAGTCAGGCAGAAATCGAATGAGTCAGATATAAAAATGCCAGCATGATGCTGGCATTTTTTATGTTTCTATTCTCAATCGAGCGATTAGATAACGCGAGAGAATTGCTGCTGGCGAGCCTTAGCGCGTAGATACTTGTCAAAGCACATACAGATGTTACGGATCAGCAAACGGCCACGCAGAGTAACGCGGATTTCTTTGTCATCGACTTCAACCAAATCATCGTTGATGAAGGTTTGTAGAAGCTCTAAATCTTCTTTGAAGTAGCGATTAAAGTTAACCGAGAACTCAGACTCGATCA
Source organism: Vibrio sp. 10N.286.51.C3 (assembly GCF_003050065.1). Classification (NCBI taxonomy): domain Bacteria; kingdom Pseudomonadati; phylum Pseudomonadota; class Gammaproteobacteria; order Vibrionales; family Vibrionaceae; genus Vibrio; species Vibrio sp. 10N.286.51.C3. The sequence goes on from NZ_PIGC01000009.1 coordinate 160,208, forward strand.
TGGTTTTATCAAGCTTGAAGTTACAGATAAGCTGCTTGATCACTTCACGGCGTAGAAGGTCATCACTGTCTAGTGCCACACCTTTCCAAAGTGCATGACGCAAATCATTCACCTGAGCGTAGTACTTCTTCAACTCTTTTTGGTTTTGTGCGTAAGCATCACCAACCATAGAAATCGCAGAAACACCGAAACCAATTAAGTCAGCTTCACCTTGGGTGGTGTAGCCTTGGAAGTTACGATGCAGAATACCTTCACGCTGTGCTACGGCTAGCTCATCTTCAGGTAGTGCGAAGTGATCCATACCAATGAACTGGTAACCCGCTCCCGTTAGCGTCTCGATGGTATCTTGCAAGATAGCCATTTTCTCTTTCGCTTCAGGTAGATCTTCGTCTTTAATCTTACGCTGCGCCGCAAACAGCTGAGGCATGTGTGCGTAGTTAAATACCGATAAACGGCCCGGCTTCATTTCTAACACTTGCTTCAATGTTTCAGCGAACAAAGCTTGAGTCTGCTTTGGTAGGCCGTAGATCAAATCCAGATTAGTTGAACGGAAGCCTAGCTCTTTCGCTCGTTTAACCATCGCAATGATGAACTCTTCATCTTGCTCACGGTTAACCAGTTTCTGCACTTCTTTATTGAAGTCTTGCACGCCAATGCTCAGGCGGTTGAAGCCTTCGTTACGCAGGTGGTCAAGTACGTCTAGCTCAATCTCACGCGGGTCAACTTCAATACTGATTTCAGCGTCAGCGGTGAAGTTAAACTCTTCACGCAAAATACTCATCAAACGAGTGATTTGTGTTTTGGTCAAGAACGTTGGCGTACCACCACCGAAGTGCAATTGCGTCACTTCACGGCCATTCAATAAAGAGGCGCGTTGGCGGATTTCATGTTCAATCACATCAAGGTACTCATCCGCTTTATGCGAGTGACGAGTAATGACTTTATTACAACCACAGTAGTAACAAAGCTTGTGGCAGAACGGGATATGCACGTAAAGAGAGAGTGGACGCTCAGGATATTGAGTACACGCCATGTCGTAATCAGCGACGGTAAACGCTTCATGAAACTCCAACGCAGTTGGGTATGAGGTGTAACGAGGTCCCGAATAGTTGTACTTGTTTAAGATCTCTTGATCCCAAACGATTTGCTGATTCGTTGTTACTGGCTTGCTCGACATAGCGGTATTTCCAATTTAGATCCGCGAGAACCTAAGGTCTCTCAAATCATTTTACATACATTAAAATATAGACGGGTTATTTTGCCACACGACCTGTAAGGTCGTTCCAAGACAAAATCAATTTTTTAGACAAAAACTCAGAACTGCTAGCTTGATCACTAACAAAGCGTCGGGATTAACGAGACGCAAAAGGTAAGAAGGCTCATTTAACACTATCTATAAAGATAAGGTGTCTCAAGAACACCCTGTATTAAACAAGCCTCTATTTTAAATAGTCTTAGCGACTAGATCATCTGAATGTTGATTTGGTTGTTGAGAGGTTTAACCTTCTCTTGCAACCTTTTCAGATCTTCAATGACCGCATCATTCAAGCGAGTCTCTGCCTTATGGCGCGTGAGATTCTGCTGCATGCGCTCTTTCTTCGTCAGTTCCTGTCTTGCCTCTCCGCGAGCCATATCTTTTACGATATGGTACAGCTCAGAAAGAGCAGGATACTCAGAATCAAAATCGACACGCTCATCACCCTGAACATTATCCATAATGATACACACTCGGATACTGATCTCAGGTAAGTCACATTGCCCTTGAATGCCCGCTAAGCACAAAGTATTTACGTTTTCGTAAATCGTCGCGTTGCGTTTTTCAATGGCTAGTGCTTGATGCTGCTTTTGCAACTCCGTCTGCTTCTTCACTTGAAGTAGAAGGTAACCTGCGTAAGAGCCCAAGCCGAGAATGATAATTCCACCAGCAATTGCTAATAAGGTTACGTTCACTGGCTATTAACCTTTAAAGCTGTCTAAATCGAAATCTTCGAATTGAGATAGCAAGTCTTCGTCAGAGCTCGCTTTCTTCTTAGAGGCAACCGGTGCTTCTTCGAAGATCTCTTCTTCATCGTCTTCTGGCTCTAGTAGACCTAAGCGTCCCATTAGGTGTTCGATACGATCAAGTTTCTCATCAACAAACTTCTGTAGACCAGCACCTAGGTTTTCACCATTTTCGATACGATCTAGGAGTGTGTTCAGTTGAGCGTCATTCTCAAGCATCTCTAACTCTTGTTCGTTAGATAGCTTGCGCTCTTGTTTAGTCGGCTTCTTCGCTGGTTCAACGATCAGCGGAATTTTTTTCTTGCTGCCTAAACGTGGATCACGAGCTTGTGCAGCTTTACGCTGTTTTGCTTCGCTACCATCTGAGTGACGGCTGCCAGACTTAAGGCCTTTACGCTTTTTAACACGCTTACGTTCACGACCTTCAACATCAGATTCACTACGGTTACGAGTAACCATAGGCTCCGGAGCGCCAAGTGCTCCCGGCTTTCTTGATTTCTTACTACGACCCATTACTGCACTTTCCTCAGTAAAATTACATCATTTCCAAAAAATTCTAGTTCGAGCTTATCCCGCTCTGCCAAAAACTGGAATGTTTGACGACTAAAGAAGACGACATGTGTCGGGTCATTCTTGTAGTGCCAACCAGCAAACGCGTCTACGTCTATTACTAGTTTAGTCATAAGACCAATCCAGCCCTTGGGTTTAACTAAATTCAACCATTGCTGCCACACTTTGTGTGGGTGATAAAGATGCTCTATCACCTCCGTGGCAGTCATAAAGTCATACGTTTTTTCCAACACAGAGGGTTCTGGGTGGTAATAGATATCGTACAACTCCATGGTGTGTCCGGCTTCTTCTAACATAATAGATAGCGTAGGGCCTGGGCCACAACCAAAATCCAACCCGTGTGAGTTAGATGAAATTTTGTCTGTTAGTGGATCCGCGATGCGAGATAAAAAGCGGCGATAGCCTGCATCACTAGGATCGTTCTCATGGAGATCATAGTGTGCTTTTTCTTCTTTTGCTTCTAACCTTTGTTCAGGTTTAACAAATACCAGTTCACATTGCTGACACTGCAGATAGGCTCTGCGTTTGTCTTCAAAATAGTGATTCACGCCTTGGTGATGGCATAAGGGACAAGTATACATAGCACATCCTTAAACAGGGATGCGAAACATACCAGAAACTGAGTTTATAGTGGAGAGGTATTGGGTGTTTTTTCATCAAATCAATAAAAAAAGCGATAGGAAAACCTATCGCTCTCTAAATCTGCCTATATCGGCCAAAATTTGCATACTCAACTTGGTACACAAATCTCCATTTGTTATTGGTGCTTTCCATGCCAAATTTGTTTGTTGTTCATCGTCCTGATGAGTTTTGGCTATCCTTTTCTAACACCTTGTTGCTGGGCTGTCCTAGCCTGATCCATTTCTGTCTATACCGTTAGACTAGATGATCATCCATATCTAAGTCAGCTCCTAGCTGATGGCGGTTACTTTACCGTGTTACAAAAAGACTACAAGAGTGCGACTTCACACTTTTGTACACAAATCGATCACACATTGATAAATCAGACATAAACACAAAACGCATTAATAAAACCAATACAAAAGAAAACGCCCCGACCATTACTGATCGGGGCGTCTCTTCAATCTCGCTCGAACGTACATTCCTTTACTCTGGCTAAGAGCAAGAAACCGACAAATTAGTGTAAACCACCAACGTACTTCGATAAGGTATCAATATCAGCGTCTGTTAACTTTTTAGCTACATCACGCATCATCGCATTCATGTCGTTATTACGGTCACCATCGCGGAATTTTTCAAGTTGAGCCTTGATGTAATCTGCGTGCTGACCTGAAATCTTAGGGAAACCAGAAAGTTCGGTACCATTACCACGAGGGCCATGACAAGCAATACACGCCGTTACGCCGCGTTCTGCGTTACCCGCTGTGTAAAGAACCTTACCTTCATCTACTACATTTTCAGGAGTAGAGTTACTAGAGATAGGTAGAGAGGCGTAGTATGCCGCTAGGTCAGCCATATCTTCTTCAGATAAAGGCATCGCCATTGCACCCATTACAGGTTCGTAACGACCTTGCTTACCACCACTTGTCATACCTAGCTTAAGCTCTTTTAACTGCTTCTCTAGATACTTCTCATGTTGACCGGCCAGCTTAGGGTACTGAGTGATCAGACTGTTGCCGTCAGCACCGTGGCAGGCAACACATGTTTGTGATTTGGCTTTACCAGCTTCAATACTACCTTGAGCCCATACTGAGCAGCTGGCTAAAAGACTCAAAATTAGCGCTAATTTCTTCATGACATTCCATTATAATTATCAAGCTTCCAGTACCACTCTATGTTGCCACTCATGGTACAATAGGCGACCTTATGCCGAGCACGGTTATTTTACACAAATTCACAAAAAAGTAATCAATCGACTACACAAAGTCGAGATGGAGTTAACAGTGAGCGTAAAAATTCATTATCAAAACACGCATTTCATTACCAGTGCACCTGATATTCGTCATTTACCAGAAGACGAAGGGATCGAAATTGCGTTTGCAGGACGCTCCAATGCTGGTAAATCTAGCGCGCTAAATCGCGTTACCAACCAAAAAAGCTTGGCGAAAACCAGTAAAACACCAGGTCGAACTCAGCTAATCAACCTATTTAAGGTGACAGACGGTTGTCATATCGTCGATTTACCTGGGTATGGCTTTGCTCAAGTACCGCTTGAAATGAAGAAAAAATGGCAGAAGTCGTTAGGTGAATACCTACAACGACGTGAAAGCCTGAAAGGTTTAGTGGTATTGATGGATATCCGTCACCCAATGAAAGACCTTGACCAACAAATGATCTACTGGGCTATCGATAGCCGCATCCCAGTACAGGTTTTGTTAACAAAAGCAGACAAACTGAAAAGTGGCGCGCGTAAAGCACAGCTACTGAAAATCCGTAACGACGCGAAATCTTTCGGTGGTGATGTTGCGGTTGATGTCTTCTCTTCAATGAAGGGCATCGGCGTTGACCAACTGCGTGCCAAGATGGATGAGTGGTTTGCCCCTGCGCTTGCTGATCAAATCATTGATGAGCTAGCGGACGAAGAGCACAACGACTCAGAGTAGTTCCCCTACTTATCACTATAGGTTAGAGCACTTACAGCAAGTAATTTAGCCTTATCAATACCCCTCCTTATATAGGTGGGGTATTTTTTTCCCTAAAATTAGCGATTTAAACTCAAAAACTGAGAATCAAAGACAGGATTAACCCGTTACAAGCAACAGAAGTGAACCATACTAAAAAACACATCTAAATAAACAGGATAATGAGAAAGGAATACTCATGTGGAAAACACCATTGGCTATCATTGCACTTATGTTGGTCTCACTGACAGGATTTGCTTCTGAAGCAGAACAAGAACAAGCCCCACTGATCAATGTCGATATGACCTTGGACTTAGATGGGATGGAAAAGTACGCCCAAGATGCGAGTGAGTCTCTTGAGGTGATATCGCAATCTTTGCAGGCGATAGTCAACAACCCCAATCTAAGCGAAGACCAGCAACAAGCCTTGAATCAAACCGTTGAAAGCATCAATAAGCTTGCGAGCTCCACCAAGACATCCCTCAATCAACTGCCACAAGCCTTAGACCAATCTCGACTCGCCTTTAAACAAGCCAGTCAAATGCTGTTGGATGATATTCAGACCAAGATCATCATTGCGCTGGCGGCCGTTATCGCCGTCATTATTATCGCTTTGACCGCTATCTATCTGCTTATCCTGAAACCAATGCAGCAAACCTTGGTAAAAGCGACCAACAATATCTCTTCGATGGCGCAATCCATCCAGATCACCGCCGAAGCACTGAAATACAGCACCGAGAAACAACAGAAAATCATGGATTACATTGAGCATTCACCGACTCAATACACTGATAAATAAGGCGTGAGCCATCAATCCTTTATCGATCACTTGTAAAATAAAAGTTATTTCAAGCGATAAAACAATCAACTTAGAGACGGATTTAAATTACCAAAAGCTGGTCGAATTCCAGATCTAAGGCAAATCAGGGGGTTTATCACTGTGCTTGAGAAAGTGTAATGAAAGGCACTAAAAACGAGAGGTTTTTGGGGGGATAGCAGGTTGGAAATATTTTTCTTTCGCACAAGAAAAAACGCCCCAGTCAAATACTGACTGGGGCGGCTGAATCAGCCTAATCCAATAACGTGAAACAAAAGGTCTGAAAGATAGAACATCTTACCTCTGTACCCTACGAGATTTAATGTACAACAATTGCTCAGAAATGAAAACAACTTTTGTAGTTTTTTTTCATGAATGTTTTATTAAAACACCTAAATTCTTACTACGACCTGACTTTATTTGAGACAAAAAAAAGCCAGTGTTTGTGCACTGGCTCATACTAATTTACTTATTAAGGTCAAAAACTGATTAGTGGGCTTGATCCCAGTTGTCACCGTGGCCAGCTTCCGCGACAAGCGGCACTTCTAGCTCTGCAGCGGATTCCATCAATTCTTGTACTTTACTTTCAATTTCGGCTAAAGATGACTCTTCTACTTCAAATACCAATTCATCGTGTACTTGCATAAGCAATTTCACACGACCATCGCCTTCCGCTTGGATCCATTCATCAACCAATAGCATCGCTTTCTTAATGATGTCTGCCGCTGTGCCTTGCATTGGTGCGTTGATCGCCGCACGCTCAGCCGCCTTACGACGCATACCATTACGAGATTGGATTTCAGGAAGGTGCAGACGACGACCGTAAATGGTTTCTACGAAACCTTGCTCTGAAGCCGCACTGCGCGTGTCTTCCATATACTGCATCACGCCAGGGTAACGCTCGAAGTAAGTATCCATGTAATGTTGTGCTTCGCCACGTGGAATACCCAGTTGCTTAGCCAAGCCAAAAGCACTCATGCCGTAGATAAGACCGAAGTTAACCGCTTTAGCGCGACGACGTTGTTCCGTCGTTACCTGCTCAATATCAACCCCAATGATCTCAGCCGCGGTTGCCGCGTGGATATCTTTACCTTGTTGGAATGCTTCCAGAAGCGCTTTATCACCCGAAAGGTGCGCCATGATACGCAATTCAATTTGAGAGTAATCGACCGCTAGAATCTTCCAACCATGTTGTGCAACGAATGCTTGGCGGATACGACGACCTTCTTCATTACGAATTGGGATGTTCTGTAGGTTTGGATCGGTCGAAGACAAACGACCCGTCGCCGTTACCGCTTGGTGGTAAGACGTATGAACACGGCCGGTTTCAGCGTTGATCATCTTTGGCAGCTTATCTGTATAGGTAGACTTCAGCTTCGCAAGACCACGATACTCAATGATCAGCTTAGGTAGCGGGTAATCAAGAGCCAGTTCTTGCAGCACTTCTTCATTGGTTGAAGGTGCACCTGATGGCGTTTTCTTGATAACAGGCAGGCCCATTTTCTCAAACAGGATCGCTTGCAGCTGTTTTGGCGAGTTCATGTTGAACTCTTGCTCAGCAATCTCGTAGGCTTTCTGTTCTAGCTCATCCAGACGAACCGCAATCTCTTGCGATTGAGCGCCTAGCAACATGTCATCGATGAATACGCCAGTGCGTTCAATGCGAGACATCACAGGGATCAGTGGTACTTCAATTTCTTCATAGATGGCTTTTAGCTTTTCATCTTGCTCAATGTTTTCCATCAAACGGTTATGAAGACGTAAAGTCACGTCAGCATCTTCTGCTGCGTATGGAGACGCTTCACCCAGCTCAATCTGGTTGAAAGTAAGCTGCTTCTTACCTTTACCTGCGATTTGCTCAAATGAGATGCAGCTGTGTTGAAGGAAACGCAGCGCTAGGCTGTCCATATCATGCTTGCCACCTACGCTATTGAAAACGTAAGACGCCAACATGGTGTCGTGTTTGATGCCTTTCATCTCGATACCGTAGCGCGCTAGCACACTCATATCATACTTAAGGTTCTGACCTACTTTTGCTTGTGCATCATCTTCAAGAATCGGCTTAAGCTGTTCAAGTACCCAATCGCGATCCAGCTGCTGCGGTGCATCTAGGTAATCATGAGCAACTGGCACGTAAGCGGCAACGCCTTCTTCAGTCGCGAATGACAGGCCAACGAGGTTCGCCACCATGTAATCTAGGCTGTCTGTTTCAGTATCAAAGGCAAACACTTCAGCCGCTTTCAGTTTCTTTAGCCAAACATTGAATGACGCTTCATCGAGGATGGTTTCATAGTTGCTGCGATCAATGGTCACGGCAGAGGTGTTCATTTCTACGGTAGAAGTGGTTGATGCCGTATTGCTACGCACTGCGCCCGACTTTTCATCCGCCTCAACCACACCGCTGCCACCTTCAAGTAGCTCGTTCAACCAAGACTTGAAGACCAGTTGACCGTATAGCTTAATCAGCTCATCCGTGTTTGGTTGTGCTTTTACAAGCGACTCAGGTGTCTCTTCTAACTCGACGTCCAATTTGATCGTAGCAAGCTCGTAAGACATCTCAGCGTTGTCTTTATTATCAATCAGCTTCTTAGCCATGGTCTTTGAACCACGGAAACCAAGCGCCGCAATATCATCAAGATTTTGGTACAACTTCTCGATGCTACCGATGCCTTGCAGCAAAGCAGTCGCTGTCTTGTCACCAACACCTGGAACACCTGGGATGTTATCGACTTTATCGCCCATCAGTGCAAGGTAGTCGATGATAAGCTCTGGTGGAATACCAAACTTCTCAATCACGCCTTCACGATCCATGACCACGTTGGTCATGGTGTTGATCAGAGTAACGTTGTCATCGACCAGCTGCGCCATATCTTTATCGCCAGTACTAATAAGCACAGGCATACCCATCGCAGAAGCTTGAGAAGCAAGTGTACCGATCACATCATCCGCTTCAACGCCGGGAATAGAGATAAGTGGCAAACCCATTGCACGAATCACATTGTGTAAAGGCTCAATCTGACAACGAAGATCATCAGGCATAGGTGGACGATTTGCCTTGTACTCTGGGTACATGTCATCACGGAACGTCTTTCCTTTCGCATCAAAAATTACCGCAATACGATCAGAAGCAAATTGACGCATCATGCTGCGCAGCATGTTAACTACACCGTAAACAGCGTTAGTTGGGATATCACCATTGCTCATTGTGCCAGGGTAAGCATGGAACGCGCGATATAGGTAAGAAGAGCCATCGATCAGAATCAATGGATTATCAGGAATACGAGCCATAATGTTTGTGTATCCAGTAAGTACAGAAATTATCTGTTAAGAATGCCACGTCTGTTGGTTGGATTCCACGTTGTCGATCTGTATCCGTTCACTCGGTTGTGTTCGTTATAATCGATTTGTTGTTATTTTTTGTTCTTAGACGCAAGCGTTCTGTGGATAACTCTGTTTATATTATTTATCCACCCTGTTGAGAACTAAGGTAAACAACTCAAAAAACACCAATAAACAACTGAAAATAAAGGATAATTTTACAGATCGAACAGATGATCAACGATCTTTTCTCGATCTTGCGTTGTGGAAAAGAATGCTGATGGCGTTTTATTCATAAAAATACGTGCCACTAAATATGCATCTTGTTGAAATGGTAGGTATAAAAAAAGCGACACCCGAAGATGTCGCCTAGCAAAAACCGGTAAAGCCATTCAAATTGAATACCACAGCTTTACCTAAAAGCTATAAATTACACTGGAAGCAATGTGAGCAATGTCGTGTCAAAAAGAACTTAGTACAAGTTCGCGAGAATTCTGTTGGGTAACCAAGTAGATACTTGAGTACTTAACATCCTTGTGAACATTTCCTCATTCCCTAAGACGAAGTTAATAATAATGATTCTCATTTGATAGTCAACAATTAAATGATAATAAATCTCATTTAATTTATATACTGTTAACGACAGTGTTCAAATTTGCTTCAAAAAATGGATTCTATGGTCATTAATGTCTTCTTTTTCTTCAAATTTTTCGATTAGGTAACCGTTTCTTAATAACAGGCGCAGCATGGCTGAGAACTGGTTACGAGACTTAACCTTTAACTGTCTGTAGCCCTGCTCTTTCGCCCACTGTTCCTGAGCGTCTAATTGCGCCTGTGCAACGCCTTTGTTCCTCGCGAGCGGTGACACCCCACCAAACCAACTGTAAAAAGTCTGCTGATCCAATTCATAGCCGATCTTAAAACCAAGCAGCACCCCAGCCTCTTCAACCACTAAGATAAGGTTCTTTTTCCCTACCAGCCGCTCTGAAAGAGAAGCGACACTCTCTTTTTTAGCGAACTCAGAGATCTGCTCCACAACAGACACCACTTCTTCTAACGAACCTTCACGCACGACAACTGACATCTTATTCATCCTTATAAACGAAAGGGCTGGCACAATGGCCAACCCTTTACTGATCACTTAAGTGAACTCTACACGATTACTTTTCTTTTAAGTGCTCTGCGGCTTGTGCATTGTCTTCTGCAAGCCATTCAGCCACATCTTTAGCGAAGTAAGTAAGAATGCCATCAGCACCAGCGCGCTTAAAGCACAGCAGTGATTCCATGACGGTTTCACGCTCTTTCAGCCAACCGTTTTGAATCGCCGCTTTGTGCATCGCATACTCACCAGACACTTGATATGCAAATGTCGGCGCTTGAAGTTCATGCTTCACACGGCGCACGATATCTAGGTAAGGCATGCCAGGCTTAACCATCACCATGTCCGCACCTTCATTAAGATCCATCGCGACTTCGTGAATCGCTTCATCGCTGTTCGCAGGATCCATTTGGTAGTTCTTCTTGTTACCACCTTTCAGGTTCGAAGCACTGCCGACTGCGTCGCGGAATGGACCGTAATAGCACGATGCGTATTTCGCAGAGTACGCCATAATCTGAGTATGAATATGGCCCGCTTCTTCTAACGCTTCACGGATCTTACCAATACGACCGTCCATCATGTCCGATGGTGCAACCACGTCAGCACCCGCTTCAGCGTGTGATAGCGCCTGCTTGATCAAGACTTCAGTCGTCTCATCATTCATCACGTAACCATCTTCATCGATGATGCCGTCTTGGCCGTGAGTGGTGAACGGGTCTAGTGCTACGTCAGTAATAACGCCAATGTTTGGCACATGCTCTTTTAGTAAACGTACAGCGCGCTGCACTAAACCTTCTGAGTTATGAGCTTCAGCTGCGCATAAACTTTTAGCATCTTGGTTCACGACTGGAAATAGAGCAATCGCAGGAACACCCAGCTTTGACAGGTAATCTGCTTCCTCAAGCATGTAGTCGATCGACAAGCGTTCAACACCTGGCATTGACTCGACAGGCTCGCGGCGGTCTTTACCCATCAGGATAAACATTGGGTAGATTAGATCATCCACAGACAATTGATTTTCTGCCATTAGGCGACGGCTAAAGTCGTGCTTACGCATACGGCGCATACGGCGACCTGGGAATTGACCTTGAATTGAAACAGACACTAGATTCTCCTTGCCTAGTCTAAGCACCGAAATACTTAGATATGAAAAGTGCTAAATACAGGCAAAAGCATATCACTGATGGCTCAGGACGCTAGCAGTAAAATATGAAACCCACTCAAAAACAGGGATAAATGGCAAAAAATGACCTTCTCCTCACACTGCCGTATACTCATGACAACTCAGTAAAGACCGCTTTCAGGACAAAACAATGATCGACACCCATGCTCATATTTACGCGAGCGAATTTGATGAAGACCGCGAGCAAGTCGTACAGCGCGCACTGGCTCAAGGGATTGATACCATTCTATTGCCGAACATCGATTTAGAATCTATCGAGCCAATGTTAGCAACGGAAGCGCAGTTTCCTGATGTGTGCCGTTCAATGATGGGCTTACACCCTTGCTATGTCGATGCGAATATCGAGCAAACCCTCAAAACCATTCGAGCTTGGTTTGATAAGCATGACTTTATCGCCGTGGGTGAGATTGGTATCGACTTGTACTGGGATAAAACCTTCAAGGCTAAACAAGAGATGGCTTTCGTGACTCAACTGCAGTGGGCAAAAGAGCTCGATCTACCGGTGGTGATCCACACCCGTGATTCCATTGAAGAGACACTTGCCCTACTTCGTAAAGAACAAGATGGCAGCTTACGCGGGGTATTCCACTGTTTTGGCAGCAGCTTAGAGGAAGCTCAAGCGATCAATGCGTTAGGTTTTCACTTAGGTTTAGGCGGCGTTTCGACCTTTAAGAACTCAGGGATGGACAAGGTAATCCCACATCTTGATATGGATTACGTCATTCTAGAGACAGATTGCCCATACTTGGCACCAACACCGAATCGCGGTAAACGTAATGAGCCAGCCTATACAGAATTGGTGGCAAAACGCATCGCCGAATTGCGCGGAATTACCCTTGAAGAAGTCGAAAACATAACCAGCACAAATGCTAAGGCATTGTTTAATCTATGATAAATCTATTAATAAGTAATTATTACGGATTTATCCTGAATTTATTTGAGAAAGCTAAGTGATATGTATAGTATCAACCACCTGCATATGGAGGTAGTTGATTATGTGTGACCATTCACAACACTTACAACGTCAACATCGAACCCTATGGCATAAGATTTTGGGCATCAAAGAGCTCTATATATGTCAGAACTGTGGCTATCAGTTAAAGATTCGATAAACAGACATAATAAAAAAGCGGCCCTAGGCCGCTTTTTTATTATGTGATTCTTACTGAAGCATTCCGAATTAAGACTCAGCTTCTTCCTCTTCATCCGCATCTGGCTTACGCGTATAAAAACGTGCGAAGAACAGACCAATCTCAAACAGAATACACATTGGAATCGCCAACAGTGTTTGTGAGATCATATCTGGTGGTGTCAGCATCATACCGATGATGAAAGCACCTACAACGATGTAAGGACGCTTTTCAGATAGAGATTGAGGCGTTGTTGCCCCCGTCCAACATAGCAAGATAATCGCAACGGGCACTTCAAAGGCAATACCAAAAGCAAAGAACAGCGCGAGTACAAAATCAAGATAGCTTGAGATGTCGGTTGCGAACTCTACCCCCCCTAATGATATGGCCGTAAAAAAGCCAAATACCAACGGGAATACAATGAAGTAAGCGAACGCCACACCACAGTAAAACAGCAATGAACTTGAAGCCAATAGCGGCATGATCAAGCGTTTTTCATGCTTGTATAAACCCGGAGCAACAAAAGCCCACACCTGATACAAAATAAACGGAACCGCGAGGAATATAGACGCGATCAAGGTTAATTTCAGTGGTGTGAAAAATGGCGATGCAACATCGGTTGCGATCATCGTCGCCCCTTCAGGTAGACGATCTACCAAAGGTGCTGATACGAATTCATAAATATCATTAGCAAAATAAATTAGCCCGACAAATATCACTAGCACCGCGACAATCGCACGTAGTAGACGATTACGTAGTTCTAGAAGGTGGCTAATTAAAGGCTGTGTCTGCTCAGTCGAAGACATGTCAAACCTCTTAAACAGGAAGATCGAAAAGGAGCCGCGCGTGTATCTATCCAGTTGAATTGGTATCCACTTGAATAGTTATTTACTTGAATAGCTATCTATTTAAACATCTAGCGACTCAAGTATCCGGCGACTCCTCCTTGCGAGACTATTCGGCTTTCTTATCTGACGGTGCTGAAGCTTCGCTGTTGACCTGAATGGTTTCAGATTCCACAGTTTCCGTGACACTAGGTTTAGTCTCACTTGGCTTATCAGACTCAGGCTTAGCATACGGACGTTGAACCTCAGCAGCGGCCTGCTTGAGTTCATCGACTGACGCTTTAAGGTCTGGAGATAAATCTTCCATGCCCATTTTTTCCGCCTTGCGTAGGTTTTCTTGCAGCTCCTGCACCTTAAGCTCATGAGAAAGTTCATCTTTCACACTATTTGCCATGCTTTTCGCTTGTCCAACAAACTTGGAAATACTGCGAATCGCCACGGGCAAACGCTCAGGCCCTAAAACCACTAACCCAACGACAGATATTAATACCAGTTCCCAAAAACCGATATCAAACACGATTTACGCCTGCTCTTTGTCTTTCTTTGTTTCAGCAGTTGTTTCAGCGTGAGCTTCTGTCTTCTGCTGTTCAATATTCTTTGGTTCGAAGTCTGCATCTTTCTTATCTGCAGGCTTGTCTTCATCGCTCATCGCTTTTTTGAAGCCTTTAACCGCTGAACCTAAGTCACCACCCATACCGCGCAGTTTCTTTGTTCCGAATAGCAAAATTACAATTACAGCAATGATTAGAAGTTGCCAAATACTGATACCACCCATTGTCATTGTCCTCGGGTCTGTCTACACATAAAAATATTAAGAGAGTCTACTGTCTAACGACGGTAAGCTCGCCAACTAAGCAACCAAAATGTGACACCTGCGATGCCACAGCCCATAGATAGCTGCTCATAAGGGCTTGAAACTAATATTGCGGAGCATACGACTAAAGTGGCTCCAACGCCAAACAAAAACTTTCCAGTTGCTTGCTGACGCTTACTATCTCGGTAACCTTGATAAAGCTGATCCATTCTGTGGTTCATCGCTTTACCTTGGCGCAAGCTGTCATAAAGTAGCTCTGGCAGCTCTGGCAGTTTTTCTGCCCAGAATGGCGCGCGCTCTTTTACTGCGTTAATCACAGCTTGCGGCCCCACCTGATTCATCATCCAGGTTTCAAGGAAAGGCTTGGCGGTTGCCCACAAATCAAGCTGCGGATACAACTGGCGGCCTAGACCTTCCACATACAACAAGGTCTTCTGCAGAAGCACCAACTGAGGTTGAACCTCCATGTTGAAACGTCTTGCTGTATTAAATAAGTTTAGCAACACATGGCCAAATGAGATCTCGCCAAGTGGTTTTGCAAAAATTGGCTCACACACCATGCGAATCGCGAACTCAAAGTCGTTGACGTTGGTGTCGTGTGGCACCCACCCCGAATCAACGTGCAGCTCAGCGACTTTACGATAATCTCGGTTGAAGAAAGCCAGCAGGTTTTCTGCTAAATAACGCTTATCTTCACTGTTGAGTGTGCCGACAATGCCACAATCCAAACCAATCCACTGCGGGTTATCTGGATTTTCTGGATTAACGAATACGTTGCCCGGGTGCATGTCTGCATGGAAAAAGCTGTCTCGAAATACTTGGGTGAAGAATACGGTCACACCACGTTCCGCGAGCAATTTCATGTTGGTGCCGTTGGAGTTTAACGTCTCAATATCCGAAACCTGAATACCATAGATTCGCTCTGACACCATCAAGGTTTCACTGCTTAAATCAGGGATAACCTCTGGAACATACAGCTCTTCACTGCCTTCAAAATTACGTCGCAGTTGAATCGCATTGGCCGCCTCACGGCGCAGGTCTAGTTCATCAAGTAACGTTTTCTCGTACTCATGAACCACCTCAACAGGTTTCAAACGACGTGCTTCAGGAAGCGACTTAGCGACTATACGCGCCATTCGGTGCATCAGTTTTAGATCTGCGTCAATCACCGGGCGAATATCAGGTCGAATTACCTTGAGAACAATCTCACGACCGCTCTCTTTAAGCTTTGCGGTATGCACCTGAGCGATAGAAGCAGAAGCCAGAGGCTCGATATCAAAGTCGGTAAACCAGTTATCTAAACTGCCACCGAGCGCCTTTTCCATATCTTGTTTAGCCAATTGACCATCGAATGGCGCAACTTGGTCTTGCAACAGTGCCAGTTGATCGGCGATATGAGGAGGGAACAAATCGCGACGCGTCGACATCATCTGTCCGAACTTGATCCACACAGGCCCAAGCTCTTGCAGCGCGAGACGTAAGCGATGACCCAACTCTTTATCTTGATGCTTGTTCTTAAGCCAAAACAGCGACTTTCGCGCCAGCAAAGGGGCTTTGGTCAATTGGTGCTCTGGCATCAATTCATCAAGGCCATATTCCAACTGTACCTTGATAATATGATAAAGACGTTTCAGTTCTGTTGGGGTCATGCTTTCTCCAACAGGGCGTTCAACTTAGCTTCAAGGCGTGCTGCAGAGCTTTTCACGTCATCAACTTGATCGCAAAAGTGCGCGACTTCTAACGGTGCTGGTGCGATCTTCCACTCTTCAGTCAGAACTTGAGCAACATGGCTTTGATGTTTGCTGGCTTGCTTTGCCACAAAACCACCGACGTTTTTAACGCCTTGCACCAAGGTATGAGCAACCACATCACCTGTTACGCGCGATAACCACTCTTCCAAGTCAGGCTTGCAGTCTGTCATCAGTTGAGCAAATTTCTGAGCCAGTTGAATATCACCCTCTAAGATCAGCTTATCTTGCTTGATCAGCTTGGTGATGTTCGATTGCTCACGCAGTTCCGGTAACACCGATAAATTCAAAGATAGGTAGCAATCAGGCTGCCCTTCGTATTCCGACAACACATCAATTTGTTGGCTGAAAACGAAAGTGAGTGTTTTATTCAACTCTTTCAAATTAACTTGAATGATCTGCCCCTTTAAACGAGACAAACGACGAACCAAAGCTGGATCATCGTTCACGAAAGTATTTAAAGAGGTTTCAATAACCGCGGTTACCAATGGATCAAATGGCATGACTGTCCTTACCTTTGAAAACGGATAAGCCTTAACCTATCCGTTCTGTCTTTATTCTTATTGTTTAGCACGCTCAACGAGCCTGCTACCAAGTTCGACTAGAACTTGTAACCGCGGTGCAGCGCAACAATGCCGCCCGTTAGGTTGAAATATTTAGTATTCTCGAAACCCGCTTCCTGCATCATGCCTTCCAAAGTCTCTTGGTTAGGGTGCATGCGGATAGATTCTGCAAGGTAACGGTAGCTATCTGCATCGTTAGCAATCAGCTCACCCATTTTTGGCAATAGGTGGAAAGAGTATGCGTCGTAAACCTTTGATAGTGGCTCAAGCACTGGCTTAGAAAACTCAAGAACCAACAGACGACCACCCGGCTTAAGCACGCGGTACATTGAACGCAGCGCTTGGTCTTTATCGGTTACATTACGCAGACAGAAGCTGATGGTAATGCAATCGAAGTAGTTATCCGGGAAAGGCAACTCTTCAGCGTTCGCTTGTACATAGTGTACGTTGCCAACAATGCCGCTATCACGCAGCTTATCACGGCCAACATTCAGCATTGAGTTGTTGATATCAGCAAGAACCACGTGGCCTTTTTCACCAACGATACGCGAGAACTTCGCAGTCAGGTCACCGGTACCACCACCAAGGTCTAGGATACGTTGACCCGGGCGCACGCCACTACAATCAATCGTGAATCGCTTCCACAAGCGGTGAACACCACCCGACATTAAGTCATTCATGATGTCGTATTTAGCGGCTACAGAGTGAAATACCTCTGCTACTTTCGCGACTTTTTCGTCTTTTGCGACTGTTTCGAAACCAAAGTGTGTGGTTTCTGACTCTACTGCTGAATTTGTCTGCACGCTTGTGTCCATAATGCTGTTATCTACCATGGTAAGTTCTCATCGACAGCGCTCTTTGTATTTAGAGGCGCTGCGGCCGATTAGTTTACTTTATCCTCAGCAGGTTGTCTTTCTACTAAGGAGGCATTTTCTGAAAAAGCCTCATTTTGCGCCATTTCAGCCAAACCAATCGAGATCGGTTTCTTCACTTCAACACCCAATTGCTTGAAGCTTTCGGCCTGACGAATCACGTTGCCTCGCCCTGTCACTAGCTTATTCATCGCCCCTTGATAACTTTGGTTGGCTCTATCAAGTGAGCTGCCAAGGCCTTCCATATCATCAACAAACAGGCGCAGCTTGTCGTAAAGCTTGCTCGCACGTTCCGCGATAACTTGTGCATTTTGGTTCTGTCTGTCGTTGCGCCAAAGATTATCAATGGTACGCAGTGCCACCAGCAGGGTGGTTGGGCTGACCAAGATGATGTTTTGCTCCATCGCATCTTTCACCAAGCTAGGATCAGCCTGAATCGCCACTTGGAATGCTGGCTCAACCGGGATAAACATCAACACGTAATCCAGGCTCTGTATGCCTTTGAGCTGATGATAATCTTTCTGGCTCAAGCCTTTAATATGCGCTCGCAATGAAGCCAAATGATCACGCAATGCGGCATCACGCTGTTGATCGGTTTCGGCATTGAAGTAACGCTCAAACGCGACCAATGCCATTTTAGAATCCACCACTACTTGCTTATCTTGTGGCAAATGCACAATCACATCCGGCTGATAGCGCTTACCTGCATCGTTCTGTAGGTTCACTTGCGTTTGGTATTCGTGACCTTCGCGCAGCCCTGATTCAGCAAGCACGCGAGCCAGTACCACTTCACCCCAGTTACCTTGTTGTTTGTTATCGCCCTTTAGTGCTTGAGTCAGGTTAACCGCTTCACGCGTCATGCTTTCATTAAGGCGCTGCAGGTTTTTCAGCTCATGCACTAAGGTATGGCGCTCTTTGGCTTCTTGGCTAAAGCTATCGTTAACCTGCTTCTTAAAGCCTTCCAACTGCTCTCTTAGTGGAGACAACAAACCTTCTAGGCTCTGCTTGTTCTGCTGATCTACCTTGGCGGTTTTACTCTCAAAAAGTTGGTTCGCTAACAATTCAAACTGCTGCTTAAGTCGAGATTCAGCTTGTTCTAGCAACTGCAGCTTTTCGCTATTGGCGAGGTTTTCTTGATCATGCCTTGCTTCTTGTTCGCGCAGCTCGGCTTCTAATTCAGACTTATGATCCTTAAGCACATTGATCTCATCAGCGTACTGCTGGCGCTCTTGCTTTACTGCCTCAAAGTAGCGCAGCTTTTCCATCGCAGCCATCACCTTACCGTGTGCTTGCTTGAGCTCGAATGCCGCTTTGTCTCGGTCATCATCTAACTCATTGAGTTCTTGTTGCGCCTCTGCGAGTGATGATTTGAGCTGAGCTTGCTGAGATTCATGCAACAAACGATCGGACTCTAGCTGCTGCTCGAGCAATCGC
The DNA here is from genome assembly GCF_003050065.1 of Vibrio sp. 10N.286.51.C3. Classification (NCBI taxonomy): domain Bacteria; kingdom Pseudomonadati; phylum Pseudomonadota; class Gammaproteobacteria; order Vibrionales; family Vibrionaceae; genus Vibrio; species Vibrio sp. 10N.286.51.C3. The sequence continues at coordinate 179,184 of NZ_PIGC01000009.1, forward strand.
TGCTGAAAAGAGAGCTTCTGTTTAATCCACCAACCCACGACGCCACCGCTGACGAGCGCGCCAGAAATTGCAGCAATAAGCGTTGCCTGATGTTCGATAATCCATTGCATGATAATGATTTAGCCTAATTGGAAATAACTCATTAAATGGTATTTTGATACTGGATAAATGTCCAGTTTGCCGTATTAAAATTCGACAGATAGACTAGGCGCTCCGTATTCTGTCCCATCAAATTAAAATGAGTTGCCATGAACGAACGTCGTGCCTTAGGCTTTGGCCTTTCCGCAGTACTGCTGTGGTCAACGGTCGCTACTGCTTTTAAGCTGACCCTTGCTGAGTTTTCACCTATTCAAATGCTGACTATCGCTAGCATTGTGTCGTCGATTGCGCTGATCGCAGTCTGCGCCTTTCAGGGCAAGCTTTCTCAGCTGAGTACTACGTTCCTTTCAAACCCTTGGTATTACTTACTGCTCGGCTTGGTCAACCCATTGGCCTATTACCTGATTCTATTCAAAGCATACGACCTGCTTCCCGCTTCACAAGCTCAAGCCATCAACTACAGCTGGGCGATCACGCTAACCTTAATGGCAGCGGTTTTTCTAGGGCAAAAGATTCGTAAACAAGATTGGATTGCGTGTACCTTCAGCTATGCGGGTGTGGTAGTTATTGCGACCAAAGGCGACGTGTTAGGAATGCAGTTCGATAGCCCACTCGGTGTGGCGCTAGCGCTGCTTTCAACTTTGCTTTGGGCGGGATACTGGATTCTCAACACCAAAAACAAGGCAGATCCTGTGGTGGGTGTACTGCTTGGTTTCTTAGTGGCATTGCCATTCGCGATCGGTTTAACCATTTTTGAGGGCGAAAGCTTTAGCCAAATCACGGCGAAGGGCTGGATGGCGGTGACTTACGTTGGCCTATTCGAGATGGGAATTACCTTTGTATTGTGGTTATCAGCACTCAAGCTAACCAACAACACAGCTCGTATCAGCAACCTGATTTTCGCATCACCATTTATCTCGTTGATGCTACTTTCCACGATTATCGGCGAAGAAATTCACCCAGCGACACTGTTTGGCTTGGTACTGATCATTGCTGGTTTAGTGGTTCAACAGATCAAATTTTCAAAAAACAAAGCTGCGTAAATAAGCGCTAAAAGATTCGATTGAGAACGAAAAGCTATCTATAAAGCCGAATCTAGAGCTAGAGCACAATGTTAGATACAAAAATGGCGAGTCGTATGACTCGCCATTTTTATGTAATTTTAAATCTATGGGTAAGCTTAAACCCACTGGCCTGCAGCAAAGCCAGAACTCCAGCACCATTGGAAGTTATAACCTCCAAGCCAGCCCGTTACGTCCATCACTTCACCGATGAAGTAGAGGCCAGAGACGCTCTTACATTCCATAGTTTTTGAAGATAGGTGATTGGTGTCCACGCCGCCTAGAGTTACTTCGGCCGTTCGGTAGCCTTCGGTACCGTTTGGCGCGATTTTCCAATTTTCTAAGTGCTCTACGATGTCATTCAGCTGTTTTTCATTGAACTGCTTGAGCGGCTTGTCTTCCAGCTCTTTACGATCAATCAACACTTCCACAAAACGCTTCGGTAGTGCTTTCGCCAAGGTATTTTTCAGGCTCTGATTTGGGTGCTTCTCGCGAGAGTTAGCCAGCAACTCAGCTACATCGACTTCAGGTACTAGATTAATCGAAACCGACTGACCCGCTTTCCAGAACGAAGAAATTTGCAGTACTGAAGGACCCGATAGGCCGCGGTGAGTAAACAACAATGCTTCTTTGAACAAGGTTCCGTCTTGCGCGGTGATCTCGGCAGGAATTGCGATACCAGAAAGCTCTGCGAAAGCTTCTTTATCTTCTTTATGCAGAGTGAATGGCACCAAGCCTGCGGTAGTTGGCATCACAGACAAACCAAATTGCTCTGCAATCTTGTAACCAAATGGCGTTGCGCCCAGCTTAGGCATCGACAAACCACCGGTCGCTACCACCAGTGAGTCACACTCAACTTGGTCGGTATTGAGATGCATCTTGAAGCCAGAATCGGTCTTTTCGATGGAGTGAACGTCACAACGGTAGCGCTGTTCAACTTTCGCCAGCTTACACTCTTCAAGCAACATGCTCACGATGTCTTTTGCGGTGTGGTCATTCACACAGAACAACTGGCCGTGGTCTCGCTCTTCGAACTCTATACCGTACTTGCTCACCATCGAGATAAAATCCCAGTTGGTGTATTGAGATAAAGCTGACTTCACAAAGTGAGGGTTGTTACACAGGAAGTTGTTGGCTGAAACATCATAGTTAGTGAAGTTACAACGGCCGCCACCTGAGATTAAAATTTTTCTGCCTGGTTTCTTTGCATGATCAACCACCAGCACTCGTCGGCCGCGTTTACCAGCTTCCGCAGCACACATTAAGCCCGCGGCGCCCGCACCAATTACGATTACATCAAATTTTTCACTCATGTGGTTCTGCTTTTCTTCACTTTTGCAGCCCGAGTACGCCCTGTTCTCGAAATGCCATCAATAAAAAAGGATGTGCATAAACAGCACATCCTTACTAATTGCTCGCTATTTTAGCGGCAATTTTAAACTTTGCAATTGATGTTCAATTGTACAATTTGCAGACAACAGCAAAAACCCTAATTGGCTTAGCAAACCAACAACCGAAGCTTTACACCAAAAACTAAGTTCTACTTCACACGCACTAAATAACTTAGACGATGAAAGAAGCCAGTAACGTTACACCCAGCAGGGCGGAAGAGAGTATGAATAACTGTCTCACACGATCACACTTGGAAGTGAACACTTCATCATGGTGATGGTGATACTCTTTGCTTTTGATGTAACTAAACAGACGAACCTGTTTGGTCATATTGCCATGAGTTGTGAAAAAACCGCCTCCGTCTACTTGTTGATAAAGTAGAGGATGCGCTTCTCGCATAATATAAATGAGCGTTCTTAGCGCAGTAAAATAACGCGCCCAGTTCACGCAAGTCACAACCATTAGTGCAAATAGAATAGTGTCGCCGCTGATCATCCTTTCCTCCCTACATCTTCATAAGAAAACTCAAAAGAAAAAGATAATCAGTGTCTTTCTCGTACTACCTAAACGGCAGGAGCTTCCATAATTGAAGATGAACCATCTTTTGCCAATTGCGCTAGGTCTTTATCAATAAAGAACAGTGCCTTACCGTCTTCACCAACAAGTTCTAGCTTATCCAATACACCTTTAAACAACTTCTCTTCTTCGTGTTGCTCTGCAACGTACCATTGCAGGAAGTTAAAGGTTGAGTAGTCTTGTGTGCTGAAAGCAACGTGAGCCAGTTTGTTGATCTTTTCAGTAATCATCTGCTCATGTTCATAAGTTTCACGGAACACTGCTCCAAGGCTTTCGAATTCGTGTTTTGGTGCTTCAATTGCACCCAGAATTGGCATTGCACCTGTTTCGCTTACGTAAGTGAAAAGACGCTGCATATGTTCCATTTCTTCTACTGCATGAACACGCAGAAACTCTGCTGCACCTTCAAATCCTTTGTCTTCACACCAAGCACTCATTTGTAAGTATAGATTGGATGAGAAAAATTCTAGGTTAATTTGATCATTCAGTTGCTCAACCATAGTTTTTGACAGCATTTAAGACTCCTAATTACATCCTCAATTTTCTCTACTATATCACTTTTTAATGAATATCTCGCAGGCCATTAGTTAACCAATATTTCGAGCTGTCATTACGCAAGACAGTGGATATGAGATCACTTCAGCAAAAAAAGCCACCGCATAGTGCTAATCTTTAAACAGACAATGAATAAAGGAGGTAGAGATATGAGTTACAAACATATTTTGGTCGCGGTCGATTTATCAGAAGACAGCAAATTAATTGTGGATAAAGCGGTAGCATTGGCAAAGCCATTGGAAGCCAAAGTCTCTTTTATCCATATCGATATTAACTACGCGGAACTCTACACTGGCCTGATTGATATCAACATGGCCGAAACGCAACATAACGCGATGGAAGCATCTCGTATTCAGCTGCAAAATTTTGCGGAGCACGCTCAATACCCGATCACCCATACCCTGGTGGGCAGTGGCGATTTGAGTCATGAGCTGTGTGACACCATCAACGAGTTCAATGTTGATCTCGTGGTTTGCGGTCACCATCAAGACTTTTGGAGCAAACTGCTTTCTTCAACACGACAACTGATCAACGCCTCTCCGGTTGATATGCTGGTCGTGCCTCTAAGAGATTCAGAAGACTAATGATTTAAGGTTAGGTAACATACAGCTCATATCTTATTAACGAAGTTTTACTATGAGCTATTTAGCTGGTGTTACCCTCCTATGGGCCTTCTCCTTTAGCCTGATCGGCGTTTACCTTGCGGGTCAGGTTGATTCTTGGTTCTCTGTTTTAATGCGTGTTGCCCTTGCTGGCGTCGTATTTCTTCCTTTCCTAAAGTTTCGCGGCGTATCACGTAAGCTGATCGCTAAATTGATGACTATTGGTGGTATCCAGCTTGGCCTGATGTACTGCTTCTACTATCAGTCTTTCTTACTGCTATCTGTTCCTGAAGTCCTTTTGTTTACCGTTTTCACGCCAATTTACGTCACGCTGATTTATGACTTTCTCAAAGGGCAATTCTCTCCGTGGTACCTAGTGACTGCGGCAATTGCGGTATTAGGCGCGGTATTCATTAAATTCGCAGGCATCAACGAAAACTTTTTAGTTGGCTTCCTCGTCGTGCAAGGCGCGAACCTGTGCTTTGCTATCGGTCAGGTGGGCTACAAAGTTGTGATGGAGAAGGAATCGACCGAGTTACCTCAGCGAACCATATTTGGTTACTTCTACTTAGGGGCGCTATGTGTCGCTTCGGTTGCTTTCATGCTACTGGGCAATCCAGAGAAACTACCCACCACCACACTTCAATGGGGAATCCTGATCTACCTTGGCTTGATTGCTTCGGGGCTGGGTTACTTTATGTGGAATAAAGGTGCATGCATGGTGAATGCCGGTGCACTGGCGGTAATGAACAATGCATTGGTTCCTGCTGGTCTTGTGGTGAATATCCTGATTTGGAACAGAGATGTCGATTTGGTTCGATTGTCTATTGGTGGCGCCGTTATCTTGTTCTCTTTGTTCGTCAATGAGACTTGGGTGAAGAAGCGCGTAGCAAGATCCGCAAGCAACGCTTAGCTGATTTGAACGAGATACATAAGCTAGCTCGGATAACCCCAAAAAGCAAAAGAGCGACCTAAGGTCGCTCTTTTTAAATCATCGCTGTAGCAATAAACCATTCGAATCAACTTCAGTGAATGTGATTATGGCTCACTACCTGAGTCTTGGTTTCAGTGAAGGCGACATCATCAAGTTGTAGATTGATGCGTTCAAGGTCACTTTCCAGTTTCTGGCTTTTCTTAAACAGCTTTTGCTGTTTCTTAATCATCTTCGCGAGCTTTTTGTTGTACTTCTCTTGTTTCTTAGCTGCTTTCTTCGCTTGTTTGAGTTCAGCTTTCTCATCACTACTCGCCTTCGCCATCAGTTTTTTCAACTTGGCTTTTTTCTGTGCTGCCTCTTTTTTTGCAAGCTCAGGAACAATATCAGTTGCGGCTGGATCGAACATTTGCACGCTAGGCTCAATTGTCTCGTTGATTTCTGCAAGCGATAGCTCTGGTGCAGGTAATGTTTCCGCTAACAGGCCGCATGCGACTTTCTCTTCAACGGGTTTGTTTTGACAACCAATAGGTGGAATTGCGGTTGGTTTGCATAGATTCGCTTGATCCGCCGAAGAACGCGCACAAGAACGACACACGAACTTAGGTTCAGTCACCAAGCTGTGGATCTCGCCCAAGTGTTCAGTGATATCTCGACGGTTTAACTTACAAAAGCGTTTAGCCATGCTACAACTCCAGCTAAGAATAATAATGATTCTTAGTTAGATATACATCCGTAACGCGACTATCGCAAGTGTTAAATGGCAATTTATCGTATTTATGACGGGAAATTTTCTTAGCGTGTATCTAAGTTATTGATGCATCAATTAAGTCATTGATGCTTTCACATAGACGTCAAAGCGGTTCTTTTTGGTTTCTATCGCCATACTCGGTTTTTGCTCGTCTAACCAAGCTGCGTAATCCGGTCTTTTGACCACAACGCGCTTCGATGCCAATTTCATCGCCGGCTCAAATAGACCATCAGCATCCAGATCGGCACCCACCAAAGATTGGAATACGCGCATCTCTTTTTTAACCAAAGCCGATTTCTTTTTGTTCTCTGGGTGTGGGTACATTGGGTCTAGATACACCACGTCTGGTTGTTCGAAATCAGGATCGTTACTGAGTTTATCTAGCGCATCGTGACTCGAAGCGTGAATCAACTTCATACGTTCGCTAACCCAACCACCGATGTCTGGGTCTTGTTGCGCTCGCTGCAAGCCATCATCAAGCAGTGCTGCCACAACGGGGTGACGCTCGACCATTTGTACCTTACAACCTAGAGAAGCCAACACAAACGCATCGCGCCCTAAGCCTGCAGTGCCATCGAGGATAGTTGGCGTTGCGCCTTTGTTTAAACCAGCGGCTTTGGCAATCGCCTGACCTTTACCACCACCAAACTTACGTCGGTGACCGACAGCGCCTCCCACTAAATCAACAAAGATAGCGCCAAGCTTAGGCTCATCGACTTTACGTAGCTCAAGTCGCTCACTAGTCAGTACCAAAGCAAAATCACTGCTTTCATCATGAGATAAGTTCCAGCGGGTCGCTAAGTCATTCAAATGATCGATTTGGGTAGCATCTTCGCAAATCAGTTGTAGTTGCAAGGTCGTCTCCAACAGACAGTAGTATTCAAAACAAAAGAGGCAACCAGTTTACCTGATTGCCTCAACAATACATATTAGCGGTGAAAAGTATTCACAGCTAAAGTCGGCTTACCTAAACCAATTGCTCTGTCTCTCGTTCTTGTCTTAACTCTTCAACGAGCTCTGCAAGCGGCTTAGGTCGCCCTATGATGTAGCCCTGCGCGTAGTTCACACCAAGCTCGATCAACTTATCTATGATTTGAGTATTTTCAACGAACTCAGCCACGGTATGTTTACCCATCTGCTTAGCTAAATCATTGATCGAGCGAACCATCACATGGTCCATCTCATTGACATCAATATCACGTACAAACAAGCCATCGATCTTCACAATATCGACCGGCAGTTTTTTCAGATAACCAAACGACGATAGCCCTGAGCCAAAGTCATCCAGTGCAATCATGCAGCCGAGCTCTTTGATTCGAGTGAAGAATTTGATCGCCTGCTTCATGTTACTCATCGCAGCCGTTTCGGTGATCTCTAAACAAATCTTATGACACGGTATCGATGAATCACTCAGGCTATCTATCAAGAACTCGACAAACTCACGGTTACCCATCGAGTGACCGGAAAGGTTAATTGAACACATCCCCAACTCATCAATGATATCTGGTCGTTGTTCCAACCAACTCAAGGTTTGACCCACCACTTGGCGGTCAATCAAATGCGCGATGTTGTAGCGCTCAGAGGCTGGCATGAAGATCCCCGGAGAGATGTACTCACCTTTGATATTCTTGATACGTACCAAGATCTCAAAATGCATTTTTTCACTATTTTCATCTAGACCAAGAATGCGCTGAGCAAACAACTCTAAGCGGTCATTCGCCAAAGCCTCATGCACTAAGTTGACGCACTCCATCTCTAAGTGACGACGACGCAGGTCTTCATCATCTTGATGGTAAAGGTTATAACGGTTACGGCCTTCTTCTTTAGCCGCATGACAAGCCGCATCCGCCTGAGCATGCACCATCTGCGGTGAAGCCGCAGTATGGTCAATCAATCGAATGCCAATAGAGCAAGTCAGGTTGAGTCGAATATCATCCCACAAGAACGGATTCTCGCTCATCGTCGAGATAATACTGCGACACACATTCACCGCATCTCGCTCAGTACAGTCTTTCATTAATACTGCAAACTCGTCACCGCCCATTCGCGCTAACACCGCATTATAAGGCAGTACATCTTCCAGCAATTTGGCGCTAAACATGATTGCGGCATCACCCGCTTCATGCCCTGCGGTGTCGTTCAGGACCTTCAACTGATCCAAGTCTAAGAACAACATTGCGTGAGTTCGCATGTGACTCTCAACCTCTTTGAGCGCTTTTTGCAGCTCTTGCTCAAAATGGTTACGGTTGAAGGTATCAGTCAGCAGATCATAACGAGCTTGATACTCTAACTTTTCAGAGAGCTCGTGCGTTTCAGTGATGTCTTCGCCCACAATCAACAGCTGATCAGACTCCACTAGCGGGCGGATATTTTCTCGAATCCAGATCTTGCTGCCGTCCGCATGGCGATATTCGATATCACGACGCCATACCCCACGAATCTTATGTTGTGGTTGCAGCAAAATATGACGTGGAATCATCGCATTCTCGTCGACATAGAACTCTCGAGGGCGGTGCCCTAATAGTTGTTCTAGCGGGTAACCTAGTAACTGCTCCGCAAACTGGTTCACTTGTTGGATGCGGTTATTGCCATCGAGGGTAATCATCATCACCGGTTGTTTGTCGTAATATAACTTGAGGTTCGCTTCGCGCTGGAACAGTTTATTCTCAGCCAGCTTACGAGAGGTCACGTCACGCGCTTCAAACAGGAACTGAGTGTCTTCCTTCTCATTGCCTGGCATCGGCTTCAATGAAATATCCAACACCATCGCACCACGATCACGACACCACACCTCAGCTTCAAATCGTAAGGCTGGGTGTTCACTTTTAGTGATGAAATATTCACTTAGCACTTCTCGTGCAGAATCTTCCCAATGTTGATGTTGCTGCAGAGGTGTTCCCAGTTTATAGCCTTGGTTATAAAGCAGCTCATGTAGCTTGCTGTTACTCGACAACAACACACCGCCCTTATCAATGATCCCCATAAACTGCAGGCTTTGGTCGAATATCGACTCAAGCAGCAGCTGGCTTTGTCGGCTGGCACGTTCACTTTTCTTTAGGCGATTGAGGTAATACACCAATGTCGCGATGACACACGACATAACCAAAAACAGCAAACCTACGGTGCGAATTTCATCGCGGTAGCGTACTAAAAATGACTTTGGCTTGTTGAGGAAGGTCACCGAGGCTTCATTCTCGGCACCCAAATCCCATCTTGAGATCTGTTGGTAGTCAAGTTTGATTTCTGGCGCGCCAGCAACCACCAATGGCAATGGTGCCTTGGGGTTTTTCAGTACACTCAACAATACGCGCCCGGTGTCTCGGCCTTGCGTTTCTCCGCTTTGAATCACACCACCAATCGCACCAAAACCTAGCCCTAGATCGTGCACCATGTACAATGGAATTTGGGTCTTAATATTCAGTTGTCGCCAATCTTCATCACTACTCACTCTGCCTTGTGCATCGCGGTAATACGCCCAAAACAGCAAGCTTTTTCCTAGGTCAACACGTTGAGAAAAGGCCATTAACTCTTGGTAGGAATCCGGCACATAGTGCTCAACGAGATCAGAAATATCGGGATGGTTTTTGATAAATAAATCGATTTGAGAGCGAATCGCCTTACCCGTGACCGAGTGATCAGTAACAATATAGATTTTCTTTACGGTCGCTTGAAGACGCTTAACCAACTCAATATTGCCAACTAAGTCGATATCTTCGGTGATGCCCGTCGCGTTCAAACCTTCGATCATTTCAGGGGAGAAGTTGTTGATGCCACCAAAGATGACTGGCGTATCTTTGAGATCGGGCGCAAGGCGCTTCATTAAGTTGAGCGCGTTATTATCACTAACGACAATCGCTGCAAATTCTTCATGCAGTAGCTTGGTATGATAAAGCTGATACACGCGCTCTAGGTATTCTGGGTTTTGAGTGCGTTTACTATCGAGATAAACCACACGGTAAGACAGCCCGTCACGATCGAGCTCATCTGATAATCCTTTATGGAAATCATCTGTCCAGAAAAAGCCTTGGTGGTAAGAGTGGATCACCAATACATCCTTTGCCTGAGCTGAAGCAAACACACTCCAACACATCACAATAAAAAATAACGAAAATCGCACTGAATTCACCCTAACCCTATAGTTACTGCTAATATTATCACCCTTGGCTATGATGTGTACTCAGGCCGGTATGTTTTTCATTCAATCTAAGGATTATGCATGTCCACAACCACAGCTCGTCTCGATGATCTAGACCGTGCCATCCTCAAAACCTTGATGGAAGATGCACGTACTCCTTATGCTGAAATGGCAAAGCAGTTCGATGTCAGCCCTGCGACGATTCACGTTCGTATCGAAAAGATGAGATCGGCCGACATTATTGAGCGTACCGAGGTTGTGGTAAACACGAAAAAGCTAGGTTACGACGTGTGTTGCTTTATTGGTATCAACCTCAATGCTGCCAAAGATTACCACTCAGCGATCGCCAAGCTGAATGCCTTAGATGAAGTGGTTGAGGCGTACTACACCACTGGTGCTTACAATATCTTTGTAAAGCTGATGTGTAAGTCGATTGAAGAGCTGCAGTTTGTATTGATAGATAAGCTGCAAGCAATCGATGAAGTTCAGTCGACAGAGACACTGATTTCATTACAGAACCCTATCAACCGCAACGTTAACCCATAATCGTTGATAAATAGATACAAAAAGAGCCTCACAAGGAGGCTCTTTTTACATTCTTATCAGCACAATATTAAGCGCTGATACCCGCATGGCGCAGCATCGCATCAATTTGTGGCTCACGACCACGGAAGCGTTTAAACAGCTCCATAGGCTCTTCACTGCCACCCATTTCAAGGATGTTATTCAGGAAGCGATTGCCCGTTTCAGTGTTGAAGATACCCTCTTCTTCAAATGCCGAAAACGCATCAGCTGAAAGCACTTCTGCCCATAGGTAGCTGTAGTAACCTGCGCTGTAACCACCAGCGAAGATATGACCAAAGCTGTGTGAGAAACGGTTCCAATCAAGGCTTGGCAGTACCGACACCTTAGATTTCACATCCGCTAGCGTTTCTAGTACGCGAGCACCCACTTCTGGGTCGTATTCTGTGTGCAGTGTAAAGTCAAACAGGCCAAGCTCTAACTGACGCAGAATAAACATCGCAGATTGGAAGTTCTTCGCCGCTAGCATCTTCTCTAGCATCTCTTTTGGTAATGCTTCACCGGTTTCGAAGTGACCAGAGATAAACGACAGCGCTTCTTCTTCCCAACACCAGTTTTCTAGGAACTGACTCGGTAACTCAACCGCATCCCAAGGCACACCATTGATACCCGCAACTGCACCCGCTTCTACTTGCGTTAGCATGTGGTGGATACCGTGGCCAAACTCGTGGAACAGAGTCACTACTTCATCATGAGTAAATAGCGCAGGCTTATCACCAACTGGCTTGTTGAAGTTACACGTTAGGTAAGCGACAGGTGTTTGTAGCTCGCCAGATTCAGTAATACGACGACCACGACAGTCATCCATCCAAGCACCGCCACGTTTGTGCTCACGTGCGTATAGGTCTAGGTAGAAGCTACCGCGCAGTGCTCCTGTCGCATCAAAGATATCAAAGAAGCGCACTGACTCATGCCATGTGTCGACGCCTTCACGCTCTGTTACCGACATACCAAACACACGATTCAGTACCTCAAACAGGCCTGAAACCACATTAGATTCTGGGAAGTAAGGACGAAGTTCTTCATCAGAGATCTCGAACAGGTTCTGCTTCTGCTTTTCGCTGTAGTAAGCGATGTCCCAAAGATTTAGTTCAGAAACTCCAAACTCTTTTTCAGCAAACTGACGCAGTTCTTCAACTTCGCGTTCACCTTGCGGTTTTGCTTTTACTGCTAGGTCGTTTAGGAAACCAAGTACTTGGTCTGGCGTTTCAGCCATTTTGGTCGACAGTGATTTTTCGCTGTAAGTGCTGAAACCTAGCATACGAGCGATCTCGTGACGCAGTTTAAGCTGCTCTGTGATGATCTCAGTGTTGTCCCATTTGCCTGCATTTGGACCGCGATCTGAAGCACGAGTTACGTAAGCTTCGTACAACTCTTTACGTAACGCTTGGTTATCACAGTAAGTCATCACAGGTAGGTATGATGGGATATCTAGAGTCAGTAGGTAACCTTCTTGCTCTTTAGATTCGGCCGCCGCTTGAGCTGCCGCCAGTGCCGATTCAGGCATACCCGCCAGTTCAGCTACGTCTGTGATCTGTTTGCTCCAACCCATGGTTGCATCAAGCACGTTGTTTGAGAATTGAGAGCCTAGCTCAGACTGACGCTTGCTGATCTCACCGTAACGGTGCTGTTCGTCAGCTGGCAGGCCAATGCCTGACAGCTCGAAGTCACGCAGTGCATCGGTAATGGTTTTTTGTTGAGCTCGGTTCAGTGCAGAGAATGCTTCGCTCGCCTTGATCGCTTTGTACGCTTCAAACAAGCCTTTGTGTTGGCCAACCCAAGTGCCGTACTCAGACAGTACTGGTAGGCAGCTCTCATACGCTTCACGCAGTTCGTCGCTGTTCACAACAGAGTTCATGTGGCTTACTGGTGACCAAATACGGCCTAAACGATCATCCACTTCTTCAATCGGAGCAACGAGGTTGTCCCAGCTTGGCGAAGTATTACCTTCAAGTACTTGTTCTATCTTGTTGCGACACGCTTCAATCACTTGCTCAACCGCTGGCTTAACGTGCTCAGGTTTGATTTGTGAAAACGGAGGTAAGTCCGTGAAGGTTAATAGCGGATTAGACATATAAACATTCCTTTGGCTTTAGAGACTTTCGTCTTTTTTGTAATGAGGTCGTCTTACAGTCATCAGGCTCAGGTTCGCCCTAAAAAAATCACCTGCGAATAGTTATTAAATAGTGCCCAATAAGGCAAATTTCAATAGTAGAACCAATAACTAACCACATATTGCGAACGACTGCTCCTGAATTGTTCGAGAATTTATGGTCCATTGAGGGTTATAATGGTCTGATTAACCCCACCTACACTAACCACACTCTAAATCGAGAGTGTTACGAGAGTTTAATTTGTTAAGTTATCGCCACAGCTTCCACGCAGGTAACCATGCCGACGTAGTAAAGCATATCGTACAGAGCCTTATTCTTAATTCTTTGAAACAGAAGGATAAGCCTTTTGTTTATCATGACACTCACTCTGGTGTAGGTCGTTACGACTTAACGCATGAATGGTCTGAAAAAACCGGTGAATACAAGCAAGGTATTGCTCGTGTGTGGGAGCAAAAAGACCTCCCTGAAGACATTCAAAGCTACCTTGAGTCTATCTCAACACTAAACAACGGCGACAAGCTGCGTTATTACCCGGGTTCACCACGTGTTGCACGTGCTCACCTGCGTGACCAAGACCGCATGGTACTGACCGAGCTTCACCCGGCCGATCACCCTCTGCTTGAGCAAGAATTCCACCGCGATCGTCAGGTATCTATCTACAAAGAAGATGGCTTCCAACGCTTAAAAGGCAGCCTACCACCAAAAGAACGTCGTGGTTTAGTACTGATCGACCCGCCTTACGAGCTTGCAAAAGAGTACCGTGATGTCGTGACTGCAATCGCTCAAAGCCACAAGCGCTGGGCAACCGGTATCTACGCAATTTGGTACCCGGTAGTAAACCGCTGTGATATCGAAGATATGATCGAAGGTCTCGAAAGCTTAGGCATCAACAAAATTCTACAAATCGAACTTGGCGTATCACCAGACACCAACGAGCGTGGCATGACAGCATCAGGCATGATCGTGATTAACCCGCCTTGGAAGTTAGAAAGCCAAATGAAAGAGATTCTTCCATTCTTGAAGGAAGCAATTGCGCCGGCGACCGGTCATTTCAAAGTAGAGTGGATCGTACCCGAGTAATCTCGAATCCATATCATAGACTGAAGAATCTTCAACAGACTGTGATGTGGACGAATAAATTTTAAACAGGGAGATTGAGTTCAACCGATCTGCCCTCAATATAATAATTAGACAATTTAAGAATCTATAGGACGTAGGTATCCGGTGCTCTCACTGTGACTACAACCTTCAATAAATGGAGAAAGTAATGGCGACTCATTTTGATTACATCTGTATCGGCGGCGGCAGCGGCGGCATCGCATCAGCAAACCGCGCAGCAATGCACGGTGCAAAAGTTGCACTTATCGAAGCTCAAGACCTTGGTGGTACTTGTGTAAACGTTGGTTGTGTTCCTAAAAAGGTAATGTGGCACGGCGCTCAAGTTGCTGAAGCGATCAATCTATACTCTGAAGATTACGGCTTCGACGTTGACGTAAAAGGCTTCAACTGGAGCAAATTGGTAGAAAACCGCCAAGCGTACATTGGTCGTATCCACCAATCTTACGATCGCGTACTGGGTAACAACAAAGTAAACGTAATCAAAGGCTTTGCTAAGTTCGTTGACGAGAAGACGGTTGAGGTGAATGGTGAACACTACACTGCAGATCACATCCTGATCGCGGTAGGTGGTCGTCCAACCATTCCAAACATCCCAGGCGCAGAGTACGGCATCGACTCAAACGGCTTCTTCGACCTAATGGAGCAACCTAAACGTGTTGCTGTTATCGGCGCGGGATACATCGCAGTTGAGATCGCAGGCGTACTAAGTGCACTTGGCACAGAAACACACCTATTCTGCCGTAAAGAATCACCACTACGTAGCTTCGATCCAATGATCATCGAAACGCTAGTAGAAGTAATGGAAGCAGAAGGTCCAACACTTCATACGCACTCAGTGCCTAAAGAAGTGGTGAAAGAAGCGGATGGCACACTGACTCTACACCTAGAGAACGGCAACACTCAAAACGTTGACCACCTAATTTGGGCTATCGGTCGCCACCCAGCAACTGACGCGATCAACCTAGCATCAACTGGCGTTGAGACGAACGACCGTGGCTATATCAAGGTAGACGAGTTCCAAGCGACTAACGTTCCGGGCATCTACTGTGTTGGTGACATCATGGAAGGCGGTATCGAGCTAACTCCTGTAGCAGTTAAAGCAGGTCGTCAGCTTTCTGAGCGTCTATTCAACGGTCAAACCAACGCGAAGATGGACTACAAGCTAGTTCCTACTGTTGTATTCAGCCACCCACCTATCGGCACGATCGGTCTAACGACTCAAGAAGCTGAAGAGCAGTATGGCAAAGACAACATCAAGGTTTACACATCTGGCTTCACTGCGATGTACACAGCAGTCACCAAGCACCGTCAACCTTGTAAGATGAAGCTAGTATGTGCTGGCGAAGAAGAGACTGTAGTTGGCCTACACGGCATCGGTTTCACTGTTGATGAAATGATTCAAGGCTTCGGCGTTGCAATGAAGATGGGCGCAACCAAAGCAGACTTCGACTCTGTTGTGGCGATTCACCCAACGGGCAGCGAAGAATTCGTAACTATGCGTTAATCAACACCTTTAGTTGATACTTTTAAAAAGCAGTCCTTGGGACTGCTTTTTTTATGCCCGCTTTGAACCTTGGTTCTCGATTCGACGTAACACCAATATCCACCTAACTAGAAAAATGGAGTTTGTGATGAATCTACTAATTGAATCATTTGAAGGCGGGATTTACTTGGCTTACCAAATCGTTGGTGAGCAAAAGCAGTTAATTAAAGACGACCACCAGCACCCAATGAAATTTTTGAGTGTCAATCAAGCACGTGACCACTTTAGTGATCAAGGTGTGGCGTCGGCAACTCTAATTCATAACAGTGCTTATGACGAAATGTGTGGTGAACACTGTGGTAGCACACAACCGTTCGAGATTGATTTGAAGTGGAGTTAAATCAACTTCAAATCAGTCGTGATAAAAATAGAAAGGCTTGCACTAATGCAAGCCTTTTTCTTTTGGGTCATATTTATTATCGTGCAGTGCGTTTTTGTCTGCGTTTAATGTTTTGCTCTTTCACGACAAAGTCGAACAGCGGAGCAAACAGGTTAGCAAACAAGATAGCGAGCATAATGCCCTCTGGATAAGCAGGATTGAGCACTCGGATACCGACCGTCATTACACCAATCAAGATCCCGTAAGCCCACTTACTCTGATTAGTGAACGCCGCGGAAACCGGATCCGTTGCCATAAAGAAGGTACCAAATGCAACACCACCCAACACGAAGTGCCAGTAGAACGGCATCGAGAACATCGAGTTAGTCTCTGAGCCAATCCAGTTCATTAAGCTCGACGTCACCACCAGACCAACAATCACACCTGCTACAATGCGCCAAGAAGCAATCTTCATCACAATCAGAATCACACCCGTTAGCATGATCAGCAATGAAGACACTTCGCCCATCGAACCTGGAATATTACCGATGAAGGCATCCATCCAAGTGATCGCCTCACCTGTCATGTTGTTGATGAGTGACGAACTACCGCCTTCATACCATTGGCTCAGCGGTGTCGCGCCTGAATAGCCGTCAGCGGCAACCCATACTAAGCCACCCGACATGTTGGCAGGATAAGCGAAGTAGAGAAAAGCCCGACCTGCGAGCGCAGGGTTAAGGAAATTTCGTCCAGTCCCTCCGAACAGCTCTTTGGCAACAACGATACCAAAGGTGATACCTAATGCGGCTTGCCATAGCGGAATGGTTGGCGGGAGGATTAGTGCAAACAGCACCGAGCTAACAAAGAAACCCTCGTTAACTTCATGTTTTCGAACAACAGCAAACAACACCTCCCAAAAGCCACCAACCACAAATACCGTGGCATAAACGGGTAAGAAATAGAGAGCACCGAGAAACATCTGGCTTCCCCATCCACTGGAGACTATAGCGTCAGCACTACCAAACGCCCACGATAAGCGCCAACTGCTGTCAATGATAGAGGCTAGCTCGGTGCCAGAATAGGTAGCAGTCAAACCCATCACGGCTTGCTGACCTACGTTGTACATACCCCAGAACATTGCGGGAAAAGTTGCTAGCCACACCAGAATCATGATGCGTTTGAGGTCTATGCTGTCTCGAACATGGGTTATGCCGCGGTTTACGTTGCCGGGCGTGTAAAAGATGGTCGCAAAAGCCTCATACACTGGGTAAAGCTTTTCGTACTTACCACCCGCTTCGAAGCGCGGAGCCACGTCTTCTAATCGTTTTTTCAAACTCATAATCTCAATCACCTTATTGCTTGAGTTATGGTTTTCTACGCATCAACGGCTCTATTTGAACAACTTTTAACGATATTTAATCAAATTCGTTTTGAAGAAATAAACATCAACAACTTAGACCAACATTGAAAAAGAAAGATTTAAAAATAACAAAGCCCCAGCTTTAGCTGAGGCTTGTTTGGTATTACTGCATGTCGGAGTTATTTCACACACATCACATTGAGCAGTGAAGACCCTTTTAGTTGATTCACGTTACCGTTAGTAAACAGACCTTTCTTATCTGCGCCCCAGTAAGGTAGGTGCATTGGCCAGTTCTGTTTCTCCATTACCTTCGAACCTAAGATGCTCTGCCATTGCTTTTCAGTCATCAGCTTCATGTTGACCTGCTGACACACTAACTCAGCACTGGCGTAATCTAGGCGACTCCAAGGCTTACCTTGCTCCATGTAGAACTGTTGTTGATGATCTAGAAGGTAAGGTATCGCATATTGGCTACCCGCTACGTCTGCTTTCACGCGAATCTCGATCTCTAGATCATTATCTAATCTCGCGTTACCACTTGGTAGCGTCTGAATAGCAGCAGCGCTCGTCACCACAGCCGCTTGCTTGGCAGCCACAGGTTTCGATACAGGTTTAGCTTCTACTTTTGGTTTTACAGGAGCCTTAGGCTTCACCGTTTTTGGTTCTGCCGTTTTTGCAACGATAGGTCGTGATGAAGTTTTCGACTTATCGACCATACGAATAAAGGCTTCACCGTAACCAGGAACCTTACGTACTTGAGCTAGGTCTTTCCTTGCATCAGAAAAGGTCGAGTAAGGGCCGATTAAGCAACGGTAGTCACCACCTTCAGGCTTCATCCAAACATTAGTCGAGATCTTTTCATATAGAGGTTTTGCACGGCTCAGTGACAAAGGCTTGTTCAGTAGACCACATTGAACCCAGAACAACTCGTTATCTGAATGACGTTTAGGTGCCTTACTGCCCCAAACTCCTTTACCAATCGGACATGACTGCTCTAGCTGTGGTAATTGATTAGTGCTTGCCTGAGTAGCATCACATAGAACCAATTCTGCACTAACTTGGCTCGATACCAAAAGGGATGCAGCGATAAGCCCCATACGATAATTTCTCATCACAGCACGACATACAGCATTCATTGTCAATTTCATAACCACCACTTAAACCCTTACGGGTTAATTATTACCGAATCAATGTCGATAAAACATGAATTCCATTTTAAGTATTATTGACAGTATCAATGATACTAAGTTCCAGATCCATTAAGCAAAAAAAGAGCCGTAATTGCTTACGGCTCTTAGTTTAGTGACTTTTTTTTCTAAAAATCAAACCGCGCTATCACCCTTTATAAATTTTAGGGTTAAACACGTCACGTAACCAGTCGCCTAATAGGTTAATAACTAGAACTAATGTTACCAAAAGCACACCTGGGAATGCCGTGATCCACCATGCTCCTGAGAAAATGTAGTTAAAACCAGTACTGATCAGGGCACCGAGTGACGGTTGGTCTACCGGAAGACCTAAACCTAGGAAAGAAAGTGCCGCCTCTGACATGATGGCATTTGCCACCTGTACCGTAGAGATAACCAAAATCGGTGATAAACAGTTAGGTAGAATATGACGGAACATGATGCGAGGTGCTCGGAAGCCCATCACACGAGCCGCTTCTACGTACTCTTTCTTCTTCTCTGCCAATACCGATGCACGAATCGTACGAGCATACTGCGGCCATTCAGCAATACCGATGATCACCACCAGCATAACAACGGCATATTGCGCGTAGAAGTCACTACCGAAACTCGCCTTAAAGATAGCCGAGACAATGATCGCTACCATCATGGTTGAAAACGAAAGCTGAACATCGGCAAAACGCATCAGGAAGCTATCGATACGACCACCGAAGTAACCCGCAGACAGACCAATGATGATACCTAGAGTCAGCTGAAGGCCAACCGCCAAGAAACCAATCGTCAATGAAAGACGAGAGCCGTAAAGCATGGTCGATAGGATGTCACGACCTTGCTCATCAGTGCCCAGTAAGAAACGTTCTTCGCCGTCTTCCATCCAAGATGGTGGCAACTCTGAATCCATGATGTCGATAGACGTCACGTCATACGGGTCTGTTGGCGCTAAAATCGGTGCCGCGAGTGCCATCACTAAGAAGGCTGCAAAGATGGCAAAGCTGACCATTGCCACTTTGTCGCGTAAGAAGTAGTACAGAATATCTGACTGCTTGAATCGCTCCCAACGAGATGGAGCTGTTGTTGTTTGTTCCATGATTATGCTCCTTTCCCTGTAATGTTCACTGTTGGGTTAATGATGCCGTATAGCAAGTCAACAATGGTGTTCGTTACTACGAAGATAAGACCTACGAAGATAACGTATGCGGTAATCAGTGGTGTATCCACTCGGTTAATCGCTTCAAGGAATAGGAAGCCGGTGCCTGGCCACTGGAATACAGTTTCAGTAAGAATGGTGTAAGCCACCATAGTACCGATTTGAACACCACCTACCGTTAATACTGGCAGCATTGTGTTTTTCAAAGCGTGTTGGTAGTAAATCTTGTTCAGCGCTAGGCCTTTTGCTTTACCAAACTTGATGTATTCAGAGCTAAGAACCTCTAGCATTTCAGAACGTACTAGACGAATGAATAGCGGCAGCATGATAGATGCTAGAGCAATACTCGGCAGCACTAAGTGCGCAAGGCCATCTATCGTTAAGAAGCCAGACTCCCAACCAAACCAGTTTGCGGTCTCACCACGTCCAAACGACGGCAGCCAACCTAATTCAATAGAGAATACATACATCAACATGATTGCGGTTAAGAAAACAGGCACAGAAATGCCGATACTACTGCCCGCCATCACCAGTTTAGTGAAGAAGCTTTTTGGGTGTATTGCAGAATAAACGCCAAGTGGAATCGACAGACAAACAATGATCAGAGAAGCGCCAAACACAAGTTCAAGCGTTGCGACTAGTTTATCTAAGATTACGTCCACAGCTGGGCGTTTAAAGAAATATGAAGTACCAAGATCACCTTGTAGAGCTGCGCCCACAAAGCGAGTGTATTTTGTAATGAAGGGATCATTTAAGCCGAGTTCATCACGCAGCGCTTGACGCTCCGATTCTGAAACAGATTGACCGACTAACTCACGCAACGGGTCGCCCAGGTTATCCTGAATGGCAAACGCCACCAAACTGATCACAAACATCACTATCAGTGCCTGAAACAGGCGCTTGACCAGAAACGTAACCATTCCTTGCCCCTTATCTATCCATGACTATCTAATCGAAATCCGCGACTAGATAACAAAATTCAGTCTTAAAAAAGGTATTTAGCCAGACTGAAGGAAGACCAAATACCGAAACTTAAATCTATTTCTTAATAATTTGAGAGCCTGAAAAGCTTCAGGCTCTCGATTCTAGCAAGCTAGATTATTTTACAACTAGGTCGCCGAAGTAAGGCATAACCATTGGGTTTACTACGTCTGCTGCACCTACGTTAGACTTCGCGCCCCACGCTTCACTTTGCCAGTGTAGCGGTACAAATGCTGCGTCGTTGTACAGTGTTGCTTCAACGCCTTTCAGCATTTCAGCACGCTTAACTGGGTCAGTTTCAGTGTTAGAAGCTTCTACAATCGCATCCATTTCTGGGTTTGAGTAACCAGAACAGTTGTATTGACCACGACCAGTCTCTTCGTTACGAGTCATAGTTAGGAACTCGTTGAAGTTAGCTGAATCTTCAGTATCTGAGTGCCAGCCGATCATCATCATGTCTGCTGAACATAGGTCAAACTCAGGCCAGTACTGTGCTTTAGGCATAGTCTTAAGATCAACTTTGATACCAATCTTAGACAGCATTGCCGCAGACGCTTGCGCTACTTTCGCATCGTTCACGTAACGGTTGTTTGGAGCCATCATAGTTAGCGTAAAGCCATCTTCGTAGCCCGCTTCTTTCATCAACTCTTTCGCTTTTTTCAGATCGTAACGAGGAACTAGGTCTTCGTTGTGACCCGCGTAGCCTGTTGGGCTTTGCTGACCAGCAGCTGTTGCGAAGCCTTTCATGATCTTCTTAACGATACCTTCGTTGTTGATTGCGTGAACAATCGCCTGACGAACGCGAACATCTTTAAGAGCTTCGTTGCTGTTTTGGTTCATTTGGAACGTGATGATACGAGTACCAGGTAGCGTTACTAGATCGATGTTCTTAGCGTTTTTAACACGCTTGTGATCGTTTGGTGCTACTGGGTGAATCATATCAACGTCGCCAGAAAGAAGTGCTGCAACACGTGTCGCGTCTTCTTTGATTGGCACAAGTGTTAGCTTGTCTACGTTACCTTCAGTTTCTGTATCCCAGTAATCGTTGAAACGTTCGAACGTTACTTTAACGCCTTGCTCACGCTGCGTTACGATGAAAGGACCAGTACCTGAAACGTTAGTCGAAGCAAACGAGTTACCGTGCTTAACTAGCTCAGACTTGTCTTTACCTTCCGCTGTTTGGCCAGAGTAGAACTTGCTGTCCATTGGGAAGATGTAAGTTGCTGTTTGTAGTACTAGTGGGTAAGCCGCTTTTGATACTAGCTCAACTGTGTAGTCATCCACTTTTACCATTTTTTCGTATGGCGTGAAGATAGACTTAAAGTCTGGAGAAGCTTGTAGACGTTCAAAAGTCCACACAACATCATCAGCAGTCAGTTCGTTACCAGAGTGGAATTTCACACCTTTACGTAGGTTGAAACGGAAAGTCGTTTCATCAACACGCTCCCAGCTAGATGCTAGGCGGCCTTCAAAATCCATCTCTTTTGTGAAACGTACTAGAGGGTCAAACACCATGTGAGACATTTGCAGTGTGCCACCAGACAGCTGCTCGTGCGGGTCAAGTGATACTGGGTCAGCTGCGTAGCCAACGGTAATATCTGCTGCTGCTGCACTAAAGCTTAGGCCAGCTGCCATTAAAGCTACTGCTAATTTGCTTTTCATGGTTTTCATTGCATAACTCCTTCATGCGGGAATCCAGATCCCTAGTTGTTGTATTTGCGTCTGTTTATTGTTGTTAGCAAGCTAAACTCCAGCCTGCTGATTTTTATACCGCGGCTTGTGCCACTGCTTTTTCTTCTCTTAAACCTGTAAATTCAGGCATTAAAGAAATTAGGTGTTTGCTGTATTCATGCTGAGGCGATTGGAATAGCTGCTCAGTTGGCGCGACTTCCAATAGTTCTCCCATTTGCATCACACCAACACGATCACACATTTGGCGAATAACCGGTAAATCGTGACTGATGAACAGCATGGTTAGGTTTAGCTCGTCTTGTAAGTCTTTTAGTAGGTTAAGGATCTGAGCCTGTACCGACACATCCAGTGCCGAGGTAGGTTCATCACAAATCAAAAGACGAGGGCGAGTTGCCAAAGCGCGAGCGATAGAAATACGCTGACGTTGACCACCTGAGAATTCGTGCGGGTACTTAACCCCGGCCATTACGCCTAGACCAACGTGCTCTAGCAGGTCGTTCACGATCTGACGAGTTTCATTCTCGTTGCGCGTAAGCTTATGGAATCGGATAGGCTCAGCAATGATGTCGAATATCTTCATTCGAGGGTTCATTGATGTGTAAGGGTTTTGGAAAACCATCTGCATTTGACGACGCATAGGGCGACGTTCTTTTTCAGATTTAAGACCAGTAAGATCAACGCCTTCAAACGTTACCTTGCCTGAATTCGGTGCGTACAAGCCAGCAATCACACGAGCGATCGTTGACTTACCTGAACCTGATTCACCGACTAGACCAAACGTTTCGCCTTCATGTACTTCAAAGCTCACGTTGTTTGACGCCTGAACGTACTCACGACGGCTCTCAAAGAAAGAATCTTTGGTGGTAAAGCGCAAGTTTACATTCTCAACGTTCAACAATGGGCCAGTGTAATCGCGGTGATCTTGGCTTTGACCTAACCAGTGGTTTTTCACATCCAGTGGTTCCATCTCGTGCGCTTCTTCGATGTAGCTAACAAGAGGGAAACGATCGAGTTTGCGGTCTGAACGAGGAACCGCAGAAATCAAGCTGTGTGTGTATGGGTGTTCAGGAGTACCAAGGACTTTCGCCGTCGGGCCAAACTCAACTAAGTCACCACGATACATAACGGCTACGCGGTCGGTAACGTTTGATACCACGCCCATGTCGTGCGTGACCAACATACAACCTACGTTTTTCTTAATACATAGATCGCGAATCAAACCTAAGATTTGATCTTGAATAGACACATCCAGTGCCGTCGTTGGTTCATCTGCGATGATAAGGTCAGGTTCACCAGCCAATGCGATCGCGATAACCACACGCTGACGCATACCGCCAGAGAACTGGTGTGGGTACTGCTTTAAACGGTTTTCAGGTTGTGGGATACCCACTTGGTTCATCAAGTCTAATGAACGCTGGTAGGCTTCTTGATCCGAAACCTTCATGTTGGCATGAATCGTCTCTTTTAACTGCTGTTCTACTGTGAATAGAGGGTTAAGAGACGTCATTGGATCTTGGAAGATAAAACCAATCTTTGAGCCGCGAACAGAACGCATCTGTTCAGGAGATAAGCCAGAGACTTTTTCGCCATCCAGAAATACCTCGCCGCTAGCAATGCGGCCGGGAGGGCTCAGCAAATCGATCACAGCATTACCTACTGTTGATTTACCTGCACCAGACTCGCCTACAACACCAACGATCTCACCACGTTCGATGTTGAACGAAAGCGATTTAACTGCGGCGTGAACTCCATGACGAGATGGGTATTCGATACGAAGATTTTTTACTTCTAAAAGTGACATTACCAGACCTCTACTGCTTTGGCAGCTTTCTGCCCTGTCTGCAAAATTGAATCCATTCTTACCAGAATATTGTTCTGATATTTTATACGGTTGACAATTTGGCAAATAATTCACAGAAAAGCAACAAAAATAGGATAAAAAGTCGACATTAAACGCTTAGCAAGCAAAAGTGCCACATAACTATTCACCCAGAGAGCATATAGTAAGAAAAATCAACATTATATTATCGGCAAGAAATACTCACAAACTCCTTACCACTGCTTACTTGTAGAGTTAAACCTGTGCTTCAAAGCAGATCTCACTACCATTCAATAAAAACAAATAATTATTCCAAAAAACAATTAACACTATAGAAACAAACGCTAACTTTGTTAATTTAAACAAATAAAACAACTAGATACACGCCAAGTAACCATACATTTAACCATTTGTATTTTTTTGATAAATACAAACCAGAGAAACGAAAGGCTTAATAAATCTGAGGAGTTTTGAACGACCAAATGCGTAGAAAGCTGTCAAATACATGGGTTAGTGAGCAGATTAAGGGCCAAATTCAACTTTTCACAAAAATCTCTAGACCAGACCTATTAATTTGTCGAATTATTGAGTGGTTATTTTATATAAAATTAGATATAGATCTTTCCGTTTGATAAATGAACTACCTCCGTACAGACGTAATAATCGAGGAGATCGAAGGTGGGATTCTTGCTTCTAAAAGGAGTTTATTAAAGAGGAGCGAGTCGAACTGGACCAATTCAACACTGTGAGAAGCAATAATTGAAGAATACTGACACGACATATGCAACAAAGCCCATCATTTCTGATGATGCTTCTTAAGTGAGCGGTGAAGAGACATTCTTTGAACATCAGGCGAACCCATTTGGGTTCCTATCTAGTGATCTACAGATGAAAAAAAACTCATCATTTCTGATGAGCTTTCATAAAGGCGGTCAGTGAAGAGACATCCTTTGAACATCAGGCGAACCCCACTTGGGTTCCAACCTGTGATCTACAGATGAAAAAAAAGCTCATCATTTCTGATGAGCTTTCTTAAGGTGGTCGGTGAAGAGGGATTCGAACCCCCGACCCTCTGGTCCCAAACCAGATGCGCTACCAAGCTGCGCTATTCACCGAGACATTTCGTTTGATTTCTCAAACTGGGAACTTCAAAGAAGTTACCAAAATTAATGGGGTGGCTAACGAGATTCGAACTCGCGACCACCGGAATCACAATCCAGGGCTCTACCAACTGAGCTATAGCCACCACTAATTTTTTATATAACCGCTTAAAAGCGATTATTGAAATAGTGGTCGGTGAAGAGGGATTCGAACCCCCGACCCTCTGGTCCCAAACCAGATGCGCTACCAAGCTGCGCTATTCACCGACTAATTTTGTATCGATTCTTGGGATAGTGAATCAACACAGGAAGCCGAAGCTACCGATATTTTATAAAGAAAGAATGGGGTGGCTAACGAGATTCGAACTCGCGACCACCGGAATCACAATCCAGGGCTCTACCAACTGAGCTATAGCCACCATTATTTCTTTTGTGCCAATTTCTCACTTACCGAAGTAAGAGACCGGATGGCGCGCCTGAAAGGATTCGAACCTTCGGCCTTTGGCTCCGGAGGCCAACGCTCTATCCAGCTGAGCTACAGGCGCATGCCCTGTCGGCGGAGTGGAATAATACGTATATCACCCAATGCCGTCTAGTACTTTTTTAACTTTTTTTTCTGTTTGGTCTCTTTTTCGACAGTTAATATGTGATAAACCCCTTATTTGAGTACTACAACCCGCCACAGCTTATAAGTTGTTGTTTATTGCAACAACTTATCGGGATATAATCACCCATTATTTACATTGGTTTAACAGTTGCTCTTTGCTGGTTAAAGCCAAAACACCCTTCCAACACTATAAATTGGTAAGCATGTACTTACCTTGGGAATGTAAAGTGAGTTTAATGGATATGTCTCGTCGAATTTTAAGCGTTGTCATCGCAGTTTTAACCTTTTCAACTGGCGCAATGGCTGCAGGCCTTAGCGAAGCGGAGCAAGATGCAATTGCTGAACGCATCAAACCAGTTGGCCAAGTTTACCTAGTCGGCAGCGAGCCAGTAGCCGCAGAACCAACAGGCCCTCGTGATGGCGCAGCAGTTTACGGTACCTTTTGTATCGCTTGTCACGCATCTGGCGTAAGTGGCGCACCTAAAACAGGTGATGCTGGAGATTGGGGCCCTCGTATTGCTCAAGGTCGCGACATCCTAGCTGACCACGCAATCAACGGTTTCAATGCGATGCCAGCGAAAGGTTCATGTATGGACTGTTCAGACGATGAAATCAAAGATGCTATCGAGCACATGATTGCCGGTCTGTAATTTACCGATCTGTAATTAAAAATGCCAGATTCAAAAAAGGTGACCTCATGGTCACCTTTTTTATTGGCTTCTAATATAGTGCTATTAAAGCTGAGCTTTATTTCTTGTTGAACATCGCACGAATATTCGCAATGTGTGCCTGCCCTTTTTCCATTCTTTCTTCAGCGGATTGAGGCTTCTTAACGCTTTCCCACTCAACGTCCTCATGCGGCAACTCGTCTAGAAAGCGACTTTGTGTTGGCTTAATCAATTCACCATATTGACGACGTTCACGACACTTAGTAAAGGTCAGCTCTTTCTGAGCTCGAGTAATCCCTACATACATAAGACGACGTTCTTCTTCTACGTTACCTTCATCGACACTGGTTTGGTGCGGCAAGATGCCCTCTTCTGCACCCATCAGAAATACATACGGGAACTCTAGGCCTTTCGATGCGTGCAATGTCATTAATTGAACTTGGTCTGCGTCGTCGTCATCTTCACCACGCTCCATCATGTCGCGCAGCGTTAAACGTTGAACCACCTCGCGTAGGGTTTTCTCTTCTTTGTCGTAGTTGTCACCCTCAAGATCGGCCACAATCCAACTATAGAGATCAGAGACGTTCTTCATTCGCATTTCAGCGGCTTTCGGGCTCGCAGAGGTTTCGTACAACCAATCTTCGTAATTGATATCACGAACCAAAGAGCGAACGGCTTCAACCGTATTACCACGCTCAGCATTATCTGAGATACGAACAATCCAGTCACCGAAACGGCGTAGATTTTCTAAACCACGTCCCGTCAGTGTCTGCTCTAAGCCCATCTCAAAGCTGGCTTCAAACAGACTCTTACCACGCATATTGGCGTAACTGCCTAATTTCTCAAGCGTCACCGGACCAATCTCACGACGCGGTGTATTTACAATGCGCAGGAAGGCGTTGTCATCATCTGGGTTCACCAATACACGTAGGTAAGCCATAATGTCTTTAATTTCTGCTCTAGCAAAGAAAGAAGTACCGCCAGAGATCTTGTAAGGCACACGGTTCTGCATCAAGGCTTTTTCAATCAAGCGCGATTGGTGGTTACCACGGTAAAGCACTGCGTAATCTTTATATTCAGTACGGTTCAAAAACTTATGAGCGATGATCTCACCGGTAATACGCTCTGCTTCATGCTCTTCATTCTTGGCATTCAGTACCTTGAGCTTTTCACCATCTGGGATCTCTGAGAACAGTGACTTTTCATAAACGTGTGGGTTGTTAGCGATCAAGATGTTCGCCGCACGTAAGATTCGACTGGTTGAGCGATAGTTTTGCTCGAGTTTGATCAAGCGAAGGTTCGGGTAGTCTTCACCCAGCAACACCAAGTTTTGCGGTTTTGCGCCACGCCATGAATAGATAGATTGGTCATCATCACCTACTACCGTCAAGCGACCACGCTCTCCAACAAGCAGACGAACCAACTCATACTGGCTAGTATTGGTATCTTGGTATTCATCGACCAGTAAATAGCGGATACGCGACTGCCAGCGCTCACGCACTTCTTGATTGGTTTTCAGTAACAATACAGGCATCGCAATCAAATCATCAAAATCGAGCGCGTTGTATGCCTTCATCTGTTTCTGGTACATCTCAAAACAGAATGCAAAAAGCTGTTCTTGTTCGCCTTGAGCTCGAGCTTTCGCCTGATCTGGCGTCAGCATGTCATTCTTCCAATTCGAAATCGCACTCATCAATGCACGCAATAAATCTTTATCGCCATCGATCTGTCTCTCTGTTAGCTCTTTTAACAGAGCTAACTGATCTTGGTCATCAAACAGAGAGAAGCCAGCTTTTAAGCCCAGTGCTTTGTACTCGCGACGAATAATAGTTAGGCCCATGGTGTGAAACGTCGAAACAATAAGTCCTTTCGACTCACCTTTACCTAAGGTTTGACCAACACGCTCTTTCATCTCACGTGCCGCTTTATTGGTAAAGGTTACCGCTGCAATATTACGCGCCTTATAGCCACACTCTTGAACCAAGTAAGCGATCTTATTCGTGATAACACGTGTTTTACCGGATCCAGCGCCCGCTAATACTAAGCAGGGCCCCGAAACATATTTCACGGCTTCATCTTGTCTTGGGTTCAGTTTCATTTGGTTCTCAATTTGGTCTAGAGGAGCGAATTAAATTGCGCGCTTATAATAATGCTGCAACACCTCGAATGCTACGTTCTCTTATACAAGATTTTTACGCTGCTTGTGTAAAACTTTGTTGCACATGTGTGTGGTTCTTAGGCTATAATGAATGAACGTTCATTCACTGGTGATGGAATAATGACAACTCATGCACCTCGGGATAAACGCCAGCAAATACTTTCTGCAGCTGAAAAGCTAATTGCAGAGGTCGGTTTCCAAGGCCTTTCAATGCAAAAATTAGCCAAAGAAGCGGGAGTGGCTGCAGGCACTATCTATCGCTACTTCGATGATAAAGAGCACTTGATAGAAGATGTTCGAATGCTCGTGACTCAAAGAGTAGCTGATGCTGTTCAAGAAGGGGTTAATGATTCGGATCCAATTAAACAACGCTACCGTACTATGTGGTTGAACATATGGAACTTAGCAGGAACGAATTTAGCCGCAATAAAAAATCGAGTTCAGTATGACTCTCTACCCATCACAAATAGCCTAAACTTCAGGGAACTAGAACGTAAAATGTTTGCCCAAGTTGAGCTGCTATTTAATGAGGGGAAGGAACAAGGATTGTTTAAACCACTTAACAATGAAGTATTAGGTGGATTGAGCTTGGCGGCTAGTGTTTCTCTAGCACGCAAGCATTCTTTAGGATTTTACCAACTTGATGAGGCAGAACTAGAATCTGCAATCGAAGCCAGTTGGGACGCAATAATTAAACACTAGATCGGAGTTTTGACCATAATGAAAAAGTGGACTTTCTTCATGTTACTCATCGCTGTACTACTTTTCGGCAGCGTTATTGGGTTTAACATGTTCAAACAACAAAAAATTGCTGAGTATATGGCCAACCGCCCTGAACCAGAGTTTCCAGTAACGGTAACTGAAGTTCAGCCGATCGACTGGGTTCCAGTGATTGAAGCTATCGGCTTCATCGAACCTAACCAAGGTGTGACACTAGCGAACGAGACCAGCGGTGTTATTGACCAGATCTCTTTCGAGTCAGGTACTGATGTTAAGAGTGGTCAGCAACTGGTGCGTCTTGATTCTGACGTAGAGAAAGCAAACCTAAAGAGTTCTGAAGCTCGTTTGCCTGCTGCGAAAGCAAAATACAAGCGTTACCAAGGTCTATTCAAGAAAGGTTCTATCTCTAAAGAAGCGTACGATGAAGCAGAAGCGAACTACTTCTCTCTATCTGCTGACATTGAAAGCCTAAAAGCATCGATCGAGCGTCGTGAAATTCGCGCGCCATTCGACGGTACTGTTGGTATTCGTAACGTATACCTAGGCCAATACCTACAATCGGGTACCGATATCGTTCGTTTAGAAGATACCAGTGTCATGCGTCTGCGCTTCACAGTTTCTCAAACAGATATCTCTCGTATCAATGTTGGTCAGGCTATCGACATCTTTGTTGATGCTTACCCAGAGACACCGTTTGAAGGCTCTATCAGTGCAATTGAACCAGCTGTAAGCATCCAAAGTGGTCTTATCCAAGTTCAAGCAGACATTCCAAACAATGATGGCAAGCTTCGTAGCGGTATGTTCGCTCGCGCTAACATCATTCTGCCTAAACTAGAGAACCAAGTAACTCTGCCTCAAACGGCGATTACTTTCACTCTATACGGTGACAATGTTTACATCCTGACTGAAGAAGACGGCGTTCAACGTGTTGCTCAACATGTTGTAAAAGTAGGTGAGCGTACAGCTGATATTGCACACATCCTTGAAGGCGTTAAAGCCGGCGATACGGTTGTAACTTCTGGCCAAGTACGTCTAAGTAACGGTGCCAAAGTTAAGGTTGTTGAAAGTGATGCAATCACTCCACCATCTGAAACACCTAAGCTGTAACTGGAGGCACAATGCGCTTTACTGATGTTTTTATTAAACGTCCAGTTCTAGCGGTATCCATCAGCTTTTTGATTGCGCTGCTTGGCTTACAAGCAATCTTCAAAATGCAGGTGCGTGAATACCCTGAAATGACGAATACCGTCGTAACCGTAACCACGAGTTACTACGGTGCAAGTGCCGATCTTATCCAAGGCTTTATCACCCAGCCCCTCGAACAGGCTGTGGCTCAAGCGGATAACATCGACTATATGACTTCTTCTTCTGTGCTCGGTAGTTCTACTATTACCGTGAACATGAAGTTGAACACCGACCCGAATGCGGCGCTGTCTGACATACTGGCCAAGACTAACTCGGTGCGTTCTCAGCTTCCTAAAGAAGCAGAAGATCCAACCGTAACCATGTCTACCGGTTCAACGACAGCTGTACTCTACATTGGTTTTACCAGTGATGAGTTGGTGTCGAGCCAAATTACCGACTACCTAGAGCGTGTAATCAACCCGCAACTATTCACGGTAAATGGTGTATCTAAAGTCGACCTTTATGGTGGTATGAAATACGCACTGCGCGTATGGCTAGATCCATCAAAAATGGCAGCTGTTAACCTAACTGCTACTGATGTTATGTCGGTATTGAATGCCAACAACTACCAGTCAGCGACAGGTCAAGCTACTGGCGAATTCGTTCTTTATAACGGCAGTGCCGATACACAAGTATCAAACACTGAAGAGTTAGAGAACTTAGTCGTTAGAAGTGGTGAAGGTGAGATTATCCGTCTGTCTGACATCGCTAAGGTTTCTCTAGAGAAAAGCCACGACGTTTATCGTGCAAGTGCGAACGGTCAGGAGGCGGTTGTTGCAGCAATTAATGCGGCACCAAGTGCGAACCCAATCAACATCGCTGCAGATGTACTTGAGCTTCTTCCTCAGCTAGAGAAGAACCTTCCAAGCAACATCTCAATGAACGTAATGTACGATTCAACCATTGCGATTAACGAGTCAATTCAAGAAGTTATCAAGACAATTCTTGAAGCGGCATTAATCGTATTAATCGTAATCACATTGTTCTTAGGTTCATTCCGAGCGGTACTGATCCCTATCGTTACTATCCCACTATCTCTGATTGGTGTGGCAATGGTAATGCAGGCGATGGGCTTCTCTTGGAACCTGATGACACTACTGGCAATGGTACTCGCCATCGGTCTGGTGGTAGATGATGCGATCGTGGTACTTGAGAACGTCGACAGGCATATCAAGCTCGGAGAGTCCCCTTTCCGCGCTGCGATCATCGGTACTCGTGAAATTGCGGTCCCTGTTATCGCAATGACACTCACGCTAGGTGCGGTATACGCTCCAATCGCAATGATGGGCGGTATCACGGGCTCACTATTTAAAGAGTTCGCATTAACCCTAGCCGGTTCTGTATTTGTATCAGGTATCGTGGCACTAACGCTGTCGCCAATGATGTGTTCAAAAATGCTGAAAGCTCACGCTGAGCCGAGCAAGTTTGAACAGAAGGTTCATAGCGTTTTGGATGGTATGACTAACCGTTACGAGCGTATGCTTGGCGCGGTAATGCAACATCGTCCAGTATTTATTGGCTTTGCTATCATCGTATTTGCAAGTTTGCCGATGTTGTTCAAGTTCATCCCTAGTGAATTAGCACCTTCAGAAGATAAAGGTGTAATCATGCTAATGGGTACTGCACCATCTAATGCGAACTTAGACTTCATGCAAAATACCATGAACGACGTAAACAAGATTCTGTCTGACCAGCCAGAAGTCGCTTACGCGCAGGTGTTCACAGGAGTTCCTAATGCAAACCAAGCGTTTGGTATTGCATCTATGGTTCCTTGGAGTGAGCGTGAAGCAAGCCAATCTGAGGTAGCAAACCGCGTTGGTGGTTTGGTGAAAGATGTTCCAGGAATGGCAGTAACAGCCTTCCAAATGCCAGAACTACCAGGTGCAGGTTCTGGCCTTCCAATTCAGTTTGTTATTACAACGCCAAACAGTTTTGAAAGCTTGTTCCAAATCACCACTGACATTTTGACTGATGTAGCGACAAACCCACTATTCGTATACTCGGATCTCGATCTGAACTACGACTCAGCAACGATGAAAGTACACATCGACAAGGATAAAGCGGGCGCATACGGCGTAACCATGCAAGATATCGGTATCACGCTAGGTACCATGATGTCAGATGGCTACGTAAACCGTATCGACTTGAATGGTCGTTCTTACGAGGTTATCCCTCAGGTTGAACGTAAATTCCGTTTGAACCCAGAATCGATGAATAACTACTACGTACGTGCTGCGGACGGTAATGCTGTCCCATTAGGCAGTTTGATTACGATTGATGTTGTGGCAGAGCCTCGCTCTCTTCCTCACTTCAACCAATTGAACTCAGCTACGATTGGTGCAGTACCTGCTCCAGGCGCTGCAATGGGTGATGCAATTGCATGGTTTGAAGACACGGCGGCGAATAAGCTTCCAAGTGGCTACAACCACGATTACATGGGTGAAGCACGTCAATACGTAACTGAAGGTAGCGCACTTTACGCGACCTTTGGTCTAGCACTGGCTATCATCTTCTTGGTACTAGCGATTCAATTCGAATCTCTGAAAGATCCATTGGTTATCATGGTATCTGTACCACTGGCGATCTGTGGTGCCCTAATAGCTCTGGCTTGGGGTGCGGCAACAATGAACATCTACTCGCAAGTAGGTTTGATCACCTTAGTCGGCCTAATTACCAAGCACGGTATCTTGATCTGTGAAGTTGCAAAAGAAGAACAGTTGCATCATCACAAGACTCGTATCGAAGCGGTAATGGAAGCTGCGAAGGTTCGTCTTCGTCCAATCCTGATGACAACAGCTGCGATGATCGCGGGTCTAATCCCACTGATGTACGCAAGTGGTGCGGGTGCAGCTCAGCGCTTTAGTATTGGTATCGTAATCGTTGCTGGTCTAGCGATTGGTACTATCTTCACGCTATTTGTACTGCCAGTGATTTACAGCTACTTGGCTGAAAAACACAAACCTCTACCTGTATTTGTAGAAGACAAAGACCTAGAAAAGCTAGCTCGCATCGATGAAGCAAAAGCGGCACACAGAGAATTAGCTGATAATAAGTAATCGCTAAGTCGTATTAACAATAAAAAGGCTACTTCGGTGGCCTTTTTTTATACGCCATAGGCGACATCTCAAGTGTGATTAAATAGAATAGTGGTAAATATTCAGGAGTTTTAATTGATATGTTTGATCCAAAAAAACTAGAGCAGATTGCTAAGCAGATCCACGATTCTATGCCTCAACCAGTAAAAGAGCTTGGTTCAGACGTAGATCAAAAAGTTCGCCAAGTTATCCAAGGCCAACTAAACAAGCTAGACGTTGTGAGCCGTGAAGAGTTTGATGTTCAAACACAAGTACTGCTTCGCACTCGCCAAAAGCTAACTGAAATGGAACAAAAGCTAGCTGACTTAGAAGCAAAGATTGCCGATAAGTAAGCGCAAAGCAAGAAAACTGAAAGGGTTGGTGTGAAAACGCCAACCCTTTTGTATTTCTGAGGATCAATCAAGACCTGAAAGTCGACGAAGACTGATCAAGCAATGTTCATTTGATTGATTTTTAAGACTTTGTTACTAAAAGCAAAAAGGCTTGGTCAACGGCGACCAAGCCTTTTTATTAGATGTTGTGTTGCTTACTTATAACTCCAACCTGTAAGGAGTTAGTGATACTGCTTCGCTTTTTCTGCAAATTTATCAGTATCTAAGCGACTAATTAACCGCCTACAGCGATACGCTTCATGTCGCTCATGTAGCTACGTAGCTCTTCACCAATGTACTCTACAGAGTGGTTACGGATAGCTTCGTTTACTTCAATTAGCTTAGCGTTATCAACTTGGTTAGATGCTTCACCTAGACCGCGGCCGATTACGTCAGTTGCTACTGAAGGCATGAACTTCTCACGTAGTAACGGTGTTGCTACGTTAGCGAATAGGTAGTTACCGTACTCAGCAGTATCTGAGATTACAACGTTCATTTCGTAAAGACGCTTACGAGCAACTGTGTTTGCGATTAGTGGAAGCTCATGTAGAGATTCGTAGTAAGCAGACTCGTCGATGATGCCTGATGCAGTCATAGCTTCGAATGCTAGCTCAACACCTGCACGAACCATAGCAACCATTAGGATACCGTTGTCGAAGTACTCTTGCTCTGAGATTTCTACGTCAGAAGCTGGGTAGTTTTCGAATGCCGTTTCGCCTGTCTCTTCACGCCAGCCTAGTAGGTTCACGTCATCGTTCGCCCAGTCAGCCATCATTGTGCTAGAGAAGTGACCAGAGATGATGTCATCCATGTGCTTGTTGTAAAGCGGACGCATTAGGTCTTTAAGCTCTTCAGAAAGCTCAAACGCTTTAACTTTAGCTGGGTTAGATAAACGATCCATCATGTGAGTTACGCCACCAAACTTAAGTGCTTCAGTGATCGTTTCCCAACCGTATTGTAGAAGTTTGCCTGCGTAGCCAGGTTCGATACCGTCAGCAATCATCTTCTCGTAAGATACGATAGAACCCGCTTGTAGCATGCCACAAAGGATAGTTTGCTCACCCATAAGGTCAGATTTAACTTCCGCTACGAAAGAAGACTCTAGGCAACCTGCACGGTGACCACCAGTACCTGCAGCCCAAGCTTTAGCGATATCCCAGCCTTCACCTTTAGGGTCATTCTCTGGGTGAACAGCAATCAGTGTTGGTACACCGAAACCACGCTTGTACTCTTCGCGAACTTCAGAACCAGGACACTTAGGAGCAACCATTACAACCGTAAGGTCAGAACGTAACTGCATGCCTTCTTCAACAACGTTAAAGCCGTGAGAGTAACCAAGTGCAGCACCTTCTTTCATTAGAGGCATTACAGTTTCAACAACATTTGTATGTTGCTTGTCTGGAGTAAGGTTGATTACTAGGTCTGCTTGAGGGATTAGCGTTTCGTAGCTACCTACAACAAAGCCATTTTCATCAGCATTTTTGAATGATTGACGCTTTTCATCAATTGCTGCTTGGCGTAGAGCGTAAGATACGTCTAGACCAGAATCACGCATGTTTAGACCTTGGTTTAAGCCTTGAGCACCACAACCAACAATTACGATTTTCTTACCTTCAAGAAATTCAGCTTCTGTCGCGAATTCTTCACGATCCATAAAGCGGCAACGACCTAGTTGGTCTAGTTGTTCACGAAGGTTTAATGTATTGAAATAGTTAGCCATTCTAGGGCACTCCTTTAAAAATAAGTCCGTAAGGTCGATATCTCTCTATCGAATGACTTCATACTAAAACAGACACTCCATTGCTGAAAGTGATATATTCACAATTAGTTATTGCAATAAATGCAACATGGAAACGATCGCAAAACATGAACATAAAATCTCTACAATTATTTATACATTTATGTGATAGCAAGAGTTTCAGCAAAACCGCTGCTGCTATGCATGTCAGTCCTTCAGCGCTGAGCCGTCAGATACAAAAGCTTGAAGAAGAAACAGGACAAGAACTGCTTATCAGAGACAACCGCAGTGTTGATCTCACCCCAGCAGGAAAACACCTATTGCCTGTAGCATTAAGCATCGTTGGAGAGTGGCAGCAATACAATCTTCATTTGAAAGGTGGAGAGCAAGAGCTTAAAGGTGAGATCCGTATATTTTGTTCAGTAACAGCTAGCTACAGTCACTTACCTGAACTAATTACTGAATTCAGAGCCATTCACCCGTATATTGAATTCAAGCTCTCTACGGGCGATCCTGCTCAATCTATCGACAAAATATTAAATGATGAAGCGGATATTGCTATCTCGGCGAAGCCGGACATCCTTCCTTCAAGGTTAGAATTCGAAACGATTAGCGATATACCACTATCCGTCATAATTCCATCAGGTGTCAGCAGCTTTAGCCAGCAACTTCAGTCTGACAAGCCAAACTGGAATGAAGTGCCTTTTATCATCCCTGAAGCGGGTACGGCGCGTGAACGTGCCAATGCATGGTTCAAAAAGATGAAGATAAAACCCAACATATACGCGCAAGTTTCAGGCCATGAGGCGATAGTGAGTATGGTGGCGCTAGGTTGTGGGGTAGGAATTGCACCTGATGTGGTGATTAACAATAGCCCTGTAAGAGATAAAGTCGACCGTTTAAAGATAGAACCCATCAAACCCTTTGAGTTGGGTGTTTGCTGCAAGAGAGCACAGTTAGAAAACCCATTAATTAGAGCATTTTGGCAGGTCGCCGAAGGAAAATATCTGCAAGACTAAAGAATATATAAGTGATAACAAACGGGGATAGAGTCACAGATAAAGAGCACGTTAGTGCTCTTTTTGTTTTTCTAAACGACAGATATGAAAAAAGCCCGCTGATTTCTCAGCGGGCTTTTCAATGGTGGTGGAGGGATAGGGATTTGAACCCTAGAACCGCTATTAACGGTTGCCGGTTTTCAAGACCGGTGCTTTCGACCACTCAGCCATCCCTCCAACAAATTGTCATCAACAGATTTGTGCACTGTTGAGGTTGTTACTTGCTATGCAAATAACGAAATTAAAGCCTGGCGATGTCCTACTCTCACATGGGGAAGCCCCACACTACCATCGGCGCTATTGTGTTTCACTTCTGAGTTCGGCATGGAATCAGGTGGGTCCACAATGCTATGGTCGCCAAGCAAATTTTGCTTTTACTTTCAGTTTTTAAAAAACTGAAGGCAAAATAATCTGGAAAGCTGTTAAATTCTCTTCAAACTCATTCAAGCGTTTGGTATTTCTATTGAGTCCACAAAACCCCTTGGGTGTTGTATGGTTAAGCCTCACGGGCAATTAGTACAGGTTAGCTCAATGCCTCGCAGCACTTACACACCCTGCCTATCAACGTCGTAGTCTACGACAACCCTTTAGGACGCTTATAGCGCCAGGGAAAACTCATCTCAAGGCTCGCTTCCCGCTTAGATGCTTTCAGCGGTTATCGATTCCGAACTTAGCTACCGGGCAATGCCATTGGCATGACAACCCGAACACCAGAGGTTCGTCCACTCCGGTCCTCTCGTACTAGGAGCAGCCCCTTTCAATTTTCCAACGCCCACGGCAGATAGGGACCGAACTGTCTCACGACGTTCTAAACCCAGCTCGCGTACCACTTTAAATGGCGAACAGCCATACCCTTGGGACCGACTTCAGCCCCAGGATGTGATGAGCCGACATCGAGGTGCCAAACACCGCCGTCGATATGAACTCTTGGGCGGTATCAGCCTGTTATCCCCGGAGTACCTTTTATCCGTTGAGCGATGGCCCTTCCATTCAGAACCACCGGATCACTATGACCTGCTTTCGCACCTGCTCGAATTGTCATTCTCGCAGTCAAGCGGGCTTATGCCATTGCACTAACCACACGATGTCCAACCGTGTTTAGCCCACCTTCGTGCTCCTCCGTTACTCTTTGGGAGGAGACCGCCCCAGTCAAACTACCCACCAGGCACTGTCCGTAATCCCGATTCAGGGACCAACGTTAGAACATCAAAACTACAAGGGTGGTATTTCAAGGACGACTCCACCACATCTAGCGACGCGGTTTC